>DATKTF010000130.1:0-4099 GCA_035531255.1 Cellulomonadaceae bacterium | reverse complement strand
CTCCGCCCCGTGCGCCGCGTGCCACGGCTTCGGCACCGTCATCCCCGAGCCCTGCACCGAGTGCGCTGGCGAGGGCCGGGTCCGCAGCCGTCGCACCCTGACCGTCGACGTGCCGGCCGGTGTCGACACCGGGACGCGGATCAAGCTCACCGGCCAGGGCGAGGTCGGTCCGGCGGGCGGTCCGGCCGGGGACGTGTACCTCGAGGTCCGCGAACGCAACCACGAGACCTTCGTGCGGCGCGGCGACGACCTGCACTGCACGCTCGAGGTCCCGATGACCGCGGCGGCGCTCGGCACCGTGCTCGAGCTGGAGACGCTCGACGGCATGCAGGAGATCGACCTGCGTCCGGGCACCCAGCCCGGTCAGGTGATCACGCTCAAGGGGTTGGGCGTCGGGCACCTGCACACCGGCGGACGGGGTGACCTCGACGTGCACATCGAGGTCCAGGTCCCGGCGCCGGAGGACGAGGAGCAGACCGAGCTGTTGCGGCGGCTCGCCGAGCTGCGCGGGGAGCAACGGCCGGAGGGGCGGCTCTCGGCGGTGCACCCCGGGGTGTTCGCGAAGCTCCGCGACAAGCTCAGTGGCCGCTGAGCCCGGGCTCCGCACGGCTCCCGTGACGGGCAGACGATGAGCGCGCCCGTGTTCTTCGCCGAGCCGGGTTCGCTCCGAGAGGTGACGGTGGGGTCGACGTACCTGCTCGACGGCGCCGAGGGTCGGCACGCCGGTGTCGTGCAGCGACGGGCGCCGGGTGAGCGGATCGACGTCGTCGACGGCGCCGGGGTGCGGGTGCGCGGAGTCGTGCTCGCGGTCGACGCGGTCGGCGTGCACCTGGAGGTCCGGGAGCACGTCGTCGAGCCGGAGTCGGAGATCGGGCTGGTCCTGGTGCAAGCGCTCGCCAAGGGTGATCGGGACGAGCTCGCGATCGAGGCGGCGACCGAGATCGGCGCCGACGAGGTGCTGCCCTGGCAGGCGGACCGCTCCATCGTGATCTGGCGCGGCGACCGGGCGGCGAAGAGCCGCGCCCGATGGGTCGCCACCGTGCGGACGGCGGCGAAGCAGTCGCGGCGGTCCCGACTGCCTCGGGTCGGCGTCGCCGTCGACGGGGCCGGGCTCGTCGCGCGGGTCGCGGAGGTCGTCTCCGCAGGAGGTGCGGCCCTGGTGCTGCACGAGGACGCGCGCCGCCCCCTGGCGACCGTCGAGCTCCCCGCGGCTCGGCCGGGAGCCCAGATCCTGGTGGTCGTCGGCCCGGAGGGCGGGATCAGCGAGCGTGAGGTCAGCGCGCTCGAAGGGGCAGGCGCCCAGGCCGTCAGGCTCGGCCCGCACGTGCTGAGGACGTCGACCGCCGGTCCGGTCGCTCTTGCCCTGCTCGCGCAGCGGCTGGGGTACTGGGGCTGAGTCCGGGCGCCGGCTGACCGGGTGGTGCCGCGTCACCGCGATGCCCGCACCCGCCCCGAGTCGTCAGCGCCGCGTGACAGCCGCACGCCTCAGGAGACGGTGAACGTCACCGTCACGAGGTTGCGGCGGGCCGTTCCGGCTTCCCCGCTCGACATGTCCGGCTCCCAGACGGCGACGGTCATCGTCCCTGTCGGGACGGTCGCGGAGAACGTGAAGGGTCCCGGTGTGCCGTTCGCACCGGCGCTCGTAAATCCGCTCGCCACCGGCGTCGTGCTCCCGACGGGGACGATCTCCCAGTTCAGGGTGCCCTCGAAGGCGCTGCCGCTCCCGGCGACCGTGACATCGGGGCCGCTGACCGTCGATCCGGGCGTCGGCGTCGTGATCACGTTCGATCCCGCGGACGGCTGGTCCGACGGCAACGGCGTGGCAGGGGACGTCGTGGTGGCGGCGGGCGTCGCGGTGGTCGTCTGCGTGGTCGTCTGCGTGGCCGTCTGCGTGGGTGTCGGCGACGTGGTCATCGATGCCGCCGGCGTGCCGTTGCCGGCGCCCGCGGCGCAGCTCGTCAGGGCCGCAGCGGTGAGCAGAGCGACGAGTGGGACGGCGGCGACCCGGCCGCGGCGTCGAGATCCGATGGTGCCCATGGGTTGCCCCCTCCTCGAGGTTGCCGTGCCGAGCCGTGAGGCCGCGTCGTACGTGCGCCCGTCGAACGTACCGCGACCACACGTCCCTGGTCGCGGCGACGCGCGCCCGGTCCCGGGACGCGCGATCGGTAGACTCAGTGCCGTCCCTGTCGGTCGGCGACGGGTGAGGACGAAGGAGCGCAGCGGCGGAAGCCGAGCACATGGCGGAGAGCACGGAGAGCAGAGCGTCACGCGGCCGCGGCGACAGGTCCGCCGCGCGCGTCGAGAACCGGATCACCGTGGCGCCGGAGGTGTCGATGGTCGAGCTGTTGGGGCGCGACGACGAGGTGCTGAGGGCGATCGAGGCCGGCTTCCACGACGTCGACATCCACGCACGTGGCAACCAGATCTCGCTCGCCGGACCGGCCGGGGACGTCGCCCTCGTCGCCCGGCTCGTCGACGAGCTCGTCGAGATGGCGGCGAACGGCGCACCGCTGAGCCCCGACGTGGTCATGCGCTCGGTGCAGATGCTCGCGAGCTCGGCGACCTCGCGCCCGGCCGACGTGCTGTCGTTCAACATCCTCTCGTCGCGCGGTCGGACGATCCGGCCGAAGACGACGGGGCAGAAGAGCTACGTCGACGCGATCGACCGGCACACCATCACGTTCGGCATCGGCCCGGCCGGCACGGGCAAGACGTACCTCGCGATGGCGAAGGCGGTGCAGGCGCTGCAGGCCCGCCAGGTGACGAGGATCGTCCTGACGCGCCCCGCCGTCGAGGCCGGGGAGCGGCTCGGGTTCCTGCCCGGGACGCTCAGCGAGAAGATCGACCCGTACCTGCGTCCGCTGTACGACGCGCTGCACGACATGGTCGACCCGGAGTCGATCCCGCGGCTGATGGAGGCCGGCACGATCGAGGTCGCCCCGCTCGCCTACATGCGAGGTCGGACCCTGAACGACGCGTTCGTGATCCTCGACGAGGCGCAGAACACCTCGGCCGAGCAGATGAAGATGTTCCTGACCCGGCTCGGCTTCGGGAGCAAGGTCGTGGTGACCGGTGACGTGACCCAGGTCGACCTCCCGCAGGGTGCACCCTCGGGTCTCCGGATCGTCGAGCACGTCCTCGCCGGAGTGGACGATGTCGCCTTCTGCCGGCTCGACTCGGGGGACGTCGTCCGGCACCGTCTCGTCGGGGAGATCATCGACGCCTACGCGCGCTGGGACAGCAGGCACGGGCGCGACGACGGCCACGGCCCGCGGATCGGGCGCGTGTCGACGGCCGACGGGCCATCCGTCTCGGGGGAGGAGACCGCCAGATGAGCATCGAGGTCAACAACGAGTCCGGGGTCGCCGTCGACGAGGCCGAGTTCGCGGCTCTCGCGCGCTTCGTGCTGGACGCCATGCACCTGCACCCGCTGACCGATCTCTCGGTCGTGATGGTCACGGTCGACGTCATGACCGAGCTGCACGTGCAATGGATGGACGAGCCCGGCCCGACCGACGTGCTGTCCTTCCCGATGGACGAGCTGCGGCCCGGCCGTGACGGAGAGCCCACGCCGCCGGGGCTGCTCGGCGACGTCGTCCTGTGCCCCGAGGTCGCGGCGCGCCAGGCACGGGAGGCGGGGCACTCCACGACCGAGGAGCTGCTCCTCCTGACGACCCACGGGATCCTGCACCTCCTCGGCTACGACCACGCCGAGCCGGAGGAGGAGAAGGAGATGTTCGCGCTCCAGCGCACCCTCCTGCTCACGTTCCTCGCCGGCCGATGATCTCAGCGCCCGTCGGCCTGCTGCTCGTCCTCGCCGCGGTCGGGATCCTGCTGGCGGCAGCGCTCAGCGCGGGAGAGGTCGCCGTCCGACGGGTGACCCGCGCGGCAGTCAGCGATCTCATGGCCGAGCGTCGCCCGAGCGCGGTGCGCGTCCACGGGCTCGCGGAGGACCCGGCACGGACCGCCTCGTCCGCCGCGTTCGTCCGGATCATCGGGGAGATGGTCGCGAGCACCTGTCTCACGCTCGTCGTCGCGTCGCTCCTGCCCACCTGGTGGGTGGTCCTCCTGGTGTCGGCACTGGTGTCCGCCGTCGTCG
>DATKTF010000129.1:0-6715 GCA_035531255.1 Cellulomonadaceae bacterium | reverse complement strand
GACCCGATCCGCGGTAGCGCGAGCCGCCGTGCGCGGGCCACGGACGCCGTCGGCCTCGTCGCGGACCATCCGGGTCCAGAAGAAGAGGGCGAAGCCGCCGAAGATCCACCACTGGGCGGCGTAGGCGAGGTTCTGCAGGTTCAGGCCGGCACCCTGGACCGTCGGCGGCCGGAGCACGAGCACGTCCACGCTCTGGGCGGGTTCGAGCTGCGACACGACGAGGTATCCCGAGTAGATCGGGCCGCCCCACCGGTTCACGAGCTGGGCGGAGCTGATCGCGTCGGTCTGCGCCGTGGCGTCGTCGATCGACCCGGCCGCCTCGGACGCCTGGAGGAACCCCGTGACGTGCACGGTGCCGACCGGAGGTGCGAGCACCGTCGCGCCGACGTCCGCCGACGGCACCCACCCGCGCACGACGGGCAGCACGGCGCCCGCCTCGACGCGCAGCGGTGTCAGGACGAGGAACCCGGTCCGGCCGTCGCGCGCGCGGTCGCGCACGAGCAGCTGCCCCGCGGCGTCGAACGTGCCGGTCACGGCGACCCGACGCCCCACCAACGCCGCCGTGAAGGTGGTCTGCGGCGCGAGCACGGCATCCAGCGGGACCGGCGCCGTCGACTCCCGGGCGGCCTGCACGGCGCGCGCGTTCTGGGCGCCACGCTCCTTGGCCCGGTCGAGCTGCCAGACCCCGAGGCGCCCGCACAGCCCGGCCGCCGCGAGGAGAACGAGCAGCAGCACGATCATCCGGGGCCGCACCGCCGCGCGGGCGAAGCTGGTCGGCGCGGGCCAGACCTGCTCGGGGCCGGGGTCGGGGGGCTCAGGGGGCACGTCAGAACGCTACCTGCACGCTACGGACCAGGCGCACGTGGGTCGCCCCGGGCACAGCCGCTCCCAGGCTCGGCACGCGCGGGGCGGATGGGGTTGTATGGGACGTGCGTCACATCCCCGGTGCTCCGATGCGATCCCGCCTGGGTCAGAGGTCCCCCGCGACCCCGTCGACCGCCACGGCAGAGTAGTCATGGGACGTTTCACGACGACCGGAGGCGCGGCAGCGACATCCTGCGACGCGCCCGCGTCGCAGCACGGGTAGCAGCACCTGCAGCAGCACGGAGAGCACAGGAGACATGCGATGAGCACGGAGATCGAGCAGTCCACCTGGGTCCACCGACCCCCCACCCCCGTGACCGACGAGTCGCTCGACCTGATCGACGCCTGGTGGCGCGCGGCGAACTACCTCTCCGTCGGGCAGATCTACCTGCTCGACAACCCGCTGCTGCGGGAGCCGTTGACGCGCGATCACGTCAAGCCGCGACTGCTCGGCCACTGGGGCACGACCCCGGGCCTCAACTTCCTCTACGCCCACCTCAACCGGGCGATCGTCGAGCGGTCGCAGTCGACCATCTACATCACGGGCCCGGGGCACGGCGGTCCGGGCCTGGTCGCGAACGCCTACCTCGACGGGACGTACTCGGAGGTCTACACCGACATCACACCGGACGCCGAGGGCATGCGGCGGCTGTTCCGCCAGTTCTCGTTCCCGGGCGGCATCCCCAGCCACGTCGCACCGGAGACGCCCGGCTCGATCCACGAGGGCGGCGAGCTCGGCTACGCGCTCTCGCACGCCTACGGTGCCGCGTTCGACAACCCGGACCTGCTGGTGGCCGCCGTCGTCGGCGACGGCGAGGCAGAGACCGGTCCGCTCGCCACGAGCTGGCACTCCAACAAGTTCGTGAACCCGCTCCACGACGGGGTCGTCCTGCCGATCCTGCACCTCAACGGCTACAAGATCGCGAACCCGACCGTGCTCGCGCGCATCCCCGAGAGCGAGCTCCTCGACCTCATGCGTGGCTACGGCCACAAGCCTCACCTGTTCAGCGGGGGCTTCGACGGCGAGGACCACACGGCCGTCCACCGCCGCTTCGCCGAGCTGCTCGACGTCGTCCTCGACGAGATCGCCGACATCAAGGCGCGCGCGGCCGCCGGCGACACCGAGCGCCCGCAGTGGCCGATGATCATCTTCCGCACCCCCAAGGGCTGGACCTGCCCGCCGGTGATCGACGGCAAGCACGTCGAGGCCTCGTGGCGTGCCCACCAGGTGCCGCTCGCGAGCGCGCGCGACACCGACGCCCACCTGCAGGTGCTCAAGGGGTGGCTCGAGTCGTACCACGCGGAGGAGCTGTTCACCGCGGACGGCGCCCTGCGGCCGGACATCGCGGCGCTCGCCCCGCGCGAGCACCTGCGCATGAGCGACAACCCGCACGCCAACGGCGGACTGCTGATGCGCGACCTCCGGCTCCCGGACTTCCGGGACTTCGCGGTCGAGGTCCCGGTGCCGGGCGGCTCGATCAGCGAGGCGACCAAGGTCCTCGGGCAGTGGCTCGCCGAGGTCATCCGCCTCAACCCGGAGAACTTCCGGATCTTCGGCCCGGACGAGACCGCCTCGAACCGCCTCCAGCTCGTCTTCGACGTGACGGACAAGCAGTGGAACGCGGAGTACCTGCCGACGGACCTCGACGACCACCTGGCGCGTGCGGGCCGGGTCATGGAGATGCTGTCCGAGCACCAGTGCCAGGGCTGGCTCGAGGGCTACCTGCTCACCGGGCGCCACGGCATGTTCAACTGCTACGAGGCGTTCATCCACATCATCGACTCGATGTTCAACCAGCACGCGAAGTGGCTCAAGGTCACCGACGAGATCCCGTGGCGCCGTCCGATCGCCTCGCTCAACTACCTGCTGTCGAGCCACGTCTGGCGCCAGGACCACAACGGCTTCAGCCACCAGGACCCCGGGTTCATCGACCACGTGGTCAACAAGAAGGCCGAGGTCGTCCGGGTGTACCTGCCGCCGGACGCGAACACCCTGCTCTCGACGTACGACCACTGCCTCCGCAGCCGGCAGTACGTCAACGTCGTGGTCTCCGGGAAGCAGCCGGCGCCCAACTTCCTCACCATGGACCAGGCCGTCGCGCACTGCGCCCGCGGCCTGGGGATCTGGGAGTGGGCCGGCACCGAGGTCGCGGGCGAGGACCCCGACGTCGTGCTCGGGTGCGCCGGGGACGTCCCGACCCTGGAGACGCTCGCGGCCGCCGACCTGCTCCGTCAGCACCTGCCGCAGCTCAAGGTGCGCGTCGTCAACGTCATCGACCTCATGCGTCTGCAGGATGAGAAGGAGCACCCGCACGGCATGTCCGACCGGGACTTCGACACGCTCTTCACCGACGACAAGCCGGTGATCTTCGCCTACCACGGCTACCCCTGGCTCATCCACCGCCTCACCTACCGCCGCGCCGGTCACGCCAACATCCACGTGCGCGGCTACAAGGAAGAGGGCACGACGACGACGCCGTTCGACATGGTCATGCTCAACGACCTCGACCGGTTCCACCTGGTCATCGACGTGATCGACCGCGTGCCGTCCCTCGGCTCGAAGGCCGCCGGACTGCGCCAGCGGATGGTCGACGAGCGGCTCCGGGCCCGCGACTACACCCGCGCGCACGGCGAGGACCTCCCGGAGGTCCGCGACTGGGTCTGGCCCGAGGCCGTCGAGGCCGTGCCCGCCCTGGGTGCGTCGGCGACCGCGACCGCCGTGACCGGTGGCGACAATGAGTGATCGGTGCCACGACAGCTGACACCGCTGAGCTGACGTCGGGCGGTACGTCGGAACACCGACGCACCGCCCGACGCGGGACGAGGGTCCGCGCACCAGCCGGACCGACGCGCACGAGAAGGAAGTCCACCCGGTGGCCACGAGCATCTACATCACCTCACCCGAGGGCGACACGGGGAAGTCCACCGTCGCCCTCGGCGTCGTCGACCTGCTGACCCGCACCGTCCAGCGGGTGGGCGTGTTCCGGCCGATCGCCCGGTCGACCGACACCCCGGACTACGTGCTCGAGCTGCTGCTCGCGCACGACGGCGTGGACCTGCCCTACGAGCAGTGCGTCGGCGTGACGTACGAGAAGGTCCACGCCGACCCCGAGGCCGCGCTGTCCGAGATCCTGACGCGTTACCACGAGGTCGAGCGCCAGTGCGACGTCGTCGTGATCGTCGGCACGGACTACACCGACGTCGCGGGCCCGACCGAGCTCGCGTTCAACGCCCGGATCGCCACGAACCTCGGCGCGCCCGTGCTGCTCGTCGTGTCCGGGTACAACCGCACCCCGGATGCGGTCCGTCAGGTCGCCGAGGTCTCGATCGGCGAGCTGACGGTCAACCACGCCCAGGTGATCGGCGTCGTCGCGAACCGGTGCACGTCGACGGACCTCGACGCGATCCGCACCACGATCGCGACGTGCCAGCTCCCCGCCTGGGCCATCCCGGACGACCCGCTGCTGATGGCCCCGACCGTCCGGCAGCTCATGGACGCGGTGAACGGGCGGCTCGTGGTCGGCGACGAGGCGCTGCTCTCGCGTGAGGTCGTCGACGTCCTCGTCGGTGCGATGTCCTTCGAGCACCTGCTCGACCGACTGCACGACGGTGCGGTCGTCATCACCCCCGGTGACCGCTCGGACATCGTCCTGGGCCTGCTCACCGCGCAGACCGCGGAGGGCTTCCCGTCCCTCGCCGGCATCATCCTCAACGGCGGCTTCTACCCGACGCCGGGCGTCGCGCGGCTGATCGAGAGCCTCAACCCGCGCATCCCGATCATCCGGACCGACATGGGGACGTTCCGGACGGCGTCGTCGGCGTCGCGGGCCCGCGGTCGGCTGTCACGCGAGTCGCAGCGCAAGATCGACCGCGCCCTGGCGTTGTTCGAGCAGCACGTCGAAGGTCGGCGGCTCCTCACGGCGATCGACGTCCCGCGTCCCGCCGTCGTGACACCGCTGATGTTCGAGTACACGCTGCTGGACCAGGCGCGCTCCCACCGCAAGCACATCGTGCTGCCCGAGGGCGACGACGACCGGATCCTCCGCGCAGCGAGCACCCTGCTCCAGCGCGGCGTCGCGGAGATCACCCTGCTCGGCAACGAGGTCGCGATCCGTGCCCGAGCCGCGGAGCTCGGCCTGCAGCTCGACGAGGCGCAGGTCATCGACCCGCTCTCCGGCGAGCTTCACGAGCGCTTCGCCCGCGAGTACACCGAGCTGCGCAAGCACAAGGGCATGACCGTCGAGAGGGCGCGCGAGTACGTCTCGTCGGTGTCCTACTTCGGCACGATGATGGTGCAGGACGGCCTCGCGGACGGCATGGTCTCGGGCGCGCTGCACACGACCGCGCACACCATCCGACCCGCCTTCGAGATCATCAAGACGTCCCCCGGCGTCTCGATCGTCTCGAGCGTGTTCCTCATGTGCCTCGAGGACCGCGTCCTGGTGTACGGCGACTGCGCCGTCAACCCGGACCCGACCGCGGAGCAGCTCGCGGACATCGCGATCTCGTCGGCGGCGACCGCGGTGCAGTTCGGCATCGAGCCGCGCATCGCGATGCTGTCGTACTCGACCGGCGAGTCCGGCACCGGGGTCGACGTGGACAAGGTGCGCGCCGCGACCGCCCTGGTGCGCGAGCGTCGGCCCGACCTGAGCGTCGAGGGCCCGATCCAGTACGACGCCGCCGTCGACGCCTCCGTGGCGAAGACCAAGATGCCCGACTCGGCGGTCGCGGGCCGGGCGACGGTGTTCATCTTCCCGGACCTCAACACCGGCAACAACACCTACAAGGCCGTGCAGCGCAGCGCCGGTGCGGTCGCGGTCGGCCCGGTTCTGCAGGGCCTCCGCAAGCCCGTCAACGACCTCTCCCGCGGCGCCCTGGTCCAGGACATCGTGAATACTGTCGCCATCACGGCGATCCAGGCCCAGGCACTGGGCGAAGCCACCTCGGAAGGCGTGCAGTGAACTCTCTCGTCCTGGTCATCAACTCCGGCTCGTCGTCGATCAAGTACCAGCTCGTCGACGTCGCCACCGAGGAGGCCCTCGCCACCGGGATCGTGGAGCGCATCGGCCTCGAGACCGGTCGCGTGAAGCACGAGGGCCCGAACGGCACGACCGTCGTCGAGCAGCACGTCGCCGACCACGACGCCGGCATGGCGCTCGTGCTCGCGCTGTTCGAGGAGCAGGGCCCGCACATCGACGAGTCGCTGCTCGCCGCCGTCGGGCACCGCGTCGTCCAGGGCGGCAGCATCTTCGCGGGACCCGCGGTCATCGACGACGCCGTCCTCGCGCAGATCGACGCCCTCTCGTCGCTCGCCCCCCTGCACAACCCGGCTCACGTCTCGGGCATCAAGGCCGCCCGCCACGCGTTCCCGGGGGTGCCGCACGTCGCGATCTTCGACACCTCGTTCCACCACACGCTCCCCCCGGCGGCCTACACCTACGCGATCGACCGGGAGGTCGCGGCGCAGTACGCCATCCGCCGGTACGGCGCGCACGGCACGTCGCACCTGTACGTGTCCCACAAGACCGCCGCACTGCTCGGCAAGGACCCGAGTGAGGTCAACGTCATCGTCCTGCACCTCGGGAACGGCGCGTCGGCGACGGCCGTGCGCGGCGGCGAGTCGGTCGAGACCTCGATGGGGCTCACACCGCTCGAAGGCCTCGTGATGGGCACCCGCTCGGGTGACATCGACCCGGCGGTCCTCTTCCACCTGCACCGTGAGGCAGGCATGTCGATCGACGACCTCGACGAGCTCCTCAACCGACGGTCGTCGATACTCGGACTCTCCGGGTACACGGACATGCGCGACGTGCACGACGCGGTCGCCCGGGGCGACGAGGCCGCCCGCACG
>DATKTF010000128.1:0-2827 GCA_035531255.1 Cellulomonadaceae bacterium | reverse complement strand
GCCGTCGAGCACTTCCTCTCGCAGGCGGTCGAGGGGGTGATCGTGATCGCCCCGCACGCCGAGGTGCGCGACGCGCTCGCGCCGTACGTCGGCGAGGTCCCGCTCGTGACGATCGCGGCCGGGTTCGCCGAGGGGCTCGGCGTCCACACCATGAGCGTCGACCAGGAGCTCGGTGCCCGGCTCGCGACGCGCCACCTGCTGGGCCTCGGGCATCGCACGGTCACTCACCTGGCGGGTCCGCAGGACTGGCTCGACGCGCGCGCGCGGGTCGAGGGCTGGCGTGCGGAGCTGCGGGAGGCGGGGGCGCCCGCGGGGGAGCTGATCCAGGGCGACTGGAACGCCGACTGCGGCTATGAGGTGGGGCAGGAGCTGGCCCGTCGCGGCGCGCCGACCGCGGTGTTCGCGGCGAACGACCAGCTCGCGCTCGGGCTCCTGCGGGCCTTCCACGAGGGCGGTGTCGCGGTTCCCGCGGACGTCTCCGTCGTCGGCTTCGACGACATCATGGGGTCCGCGCACTTCATCCCACCGCTGACGACCGTGCGCCAGGACTTCACCGCGCTGGGGCGTCGTTGCCTGGAGATGCTGCGCTCGGCGATGGCCAACGAGGAGCTCGACCACACACCCGTGGTGCCCCGTCTCGTGATCCGGGCCAGCAGCGGGCCGGCGCCCGGCTGATCGTCCTGGTCCTACTTGACAGGCCTAATGTTAGCGCTAACATGGGCACCGGCCGTCGGCGTCCGCCGCGGTCGGTGCGCCGACGGTCGGTGCACCGTGGCACAGCTCATGGAGCGGAGTGGCACCGATGACGGTGAACCCTGATCGCGCGCTGGTCGTCGGAGTCGACTACGGCACACTCTCGGGTCGCGCGGTCGTCGTCCGCGTGTCCGACGGTGCGGAGCTCGGATCGGGCGTCCACGCGTACCCGCACGCGGTCATGGATCGCACGCTGACCGCCGGACCGGCTTCCGAGTCCGGTTCTCCCGTCGCGCTCGCGCCGGACTGGGCGCTCCAGGTTCCGCAGGACTACGTCGACGTGCTCAAGGTGGCCGTCCCCGCCGCGCTCGAGGCCGCGCGCCGCGACCACGGCATCGACCCGGCCGACGTGATCGGCATCGGCACCGACTTCACCGCCTGCACCATGGTGCCGACCACCGCGGACGGGACACCGCTCAGCGAGCTGCCCCGGTTCGCCGACCGGCCGCACGCCTACGTCAAGCTCTGGAAGCACCACGCGGCCCAGGGCCATGCGGATCGCATCAACGAGCTCGCGCACGCCCGGGGCGAGAAGTGGATCACGCGGTACGGCGGCCTGATCTCGAGCGAGTGGGAGTTCGCCAAGGGGCTGCAGGTCCTCGAGGAGGACCCCGAGGTCTATGCCGCGATCGACCACTGGGTCGAGGCCGCGGACTGGATCGTCTGGCAGCTGTGCGGGACCTACGTGCGCAACGCGTGCACGGCCGGCTACAAGGGGATCTACCAGGACGGGCACTACCCGAGCAGCGAGTTCCTCGCCGCCCTCAACCCCGGCTTCGCGGACTTCGTGAGTGCGAAGGTCGAGCACGAGATCGGCGCACTCGGCAGCAGCGCGGGCAGGCTCACCGCCGAGGCCGCGGCGTGGACCGGTCTCCCCGAGGGCATCGCGGTCGCGGTCGGGAACGTCGACGCGCACGTCACGGCGCCGGCAGCGAACGCCGTCGAGCCCGGGCAGATGACGGCGATCATGGGGACCTCGACGTGCCACGTGATGAACGGTCCCGAGCTGCACGAGGTGCCCGGGATGTGCGGCGCTGTCGACGGCGGGATCGTCGACCAGCTCTGGGGTTACGAGGCCGGCCAGAGCGGCGTGGGTGACATCTTCGGCTGGTTCGTGGACTCGTCCGTCCCCCCGGCCTACGTCGATGCGGCCGCGCAGCGTGGCCTCTCGGTGCACGAGTACCTGACCGAGCTCGCTGCGAAGCAGGCGATCGGGGAGCACGGTCTCGTCGTTCTCGACTGGCACTCGGGCAACCGCTCGGTGCTCGTCGACCACGAGCTCTCGGGCCTGGTCGTCGGCCAGACCCTGGCGACGACGCCCGAGGACACCTACCGCGCGCTCCTCGAGGCGACCGCGTTCGGCACCCGCACGATCGTCGAGTCGTTCGTCTCGTCCGGCGTCCCGGTCACCGAGCTCGTCGTCGCGGGAGGTCTGCTCAAGAACGCCCTGCTCATGCAGATCTACGCGGACGTCACCCGGCTGCCGCTCAGCACGATCGCCTCGGAGCAGGGCCCCGCTCTCGGCTCGGCGATCCACGCGGCCGTCGCCGCCGGCGCCTACCCCGACGTCCGCGCGGCCGCCCGCGTGATGGGCAAGCGCACGGCGGCGGCCTACACGCCGATCGAGGAGAACTCGGTCCGGTACGACGCCCTCTTCGCGGAGTACACGCTGCTGCACGACTACTTCGGCCGGCTCGACCGTCCGGGTTCCAACGGCGTCATGCACCGTCTCAAGGCGATCCGCCGCGAGGCCCGCAGCGGAGCGGCGGTGCGGGCCTGATGAGCCTCGACCAGTTCTCGCCGGCGGTTCGGGCAGAGATCGCCAGCGTCCGCGAGATCGTCGCCCGGCTGCACGCCGAGCTCCCGCGGTGGGGTCTCGTGGTGTGGACGGCGGGCAACGTCTCGCAGCGGCTGCGCGGCGCCGATCTCTTCGTCATCAAGCCGTCCGGGGTGACGTACGACGCACTCTCGGCGGAGTCGATGGTCGTGTGCGACCTCGACGGGAACCTCGTGGACGGCGACCGGTCGCCGTCGTCGGACACCGCCGCACATGCCTACGTCTACCGGCACATGC
>DATKTF010000127.1:0-3254 GCA_035531255.1 Cellulomonadaceae bacterium | reverse complement strand
TGGCGCCGGTGTGCACCTGCAACCCGTCCCGGGCACCGACCTCGTCGTGCTCCTCGCGCTCCTGCATGTCCTGTGGGCGGAGGGCCTGGTCGACGAGCCCTACCTCGCCGCGCGCGCACGCGGGGTGGACGAGGTCCGACGGAGCGTGGCGTCCTGGTGGCCGGAACGGGCCGAGCAGGTGAGCGGCGTCCCTGCCGACGCGGTGCGGCGGACCGCGCGACTGCTCGCCGCAGCCTCCCCGGTGCACGGCGGCACGGGCGCCTACGTGCTCACCGGGCGCGGTGTGGAGCAGAGCACGCAGGGCACCGCGACCGTGACCGCCGCGATCAACCTCGCCCTCTCCCTCGGCCTGCCGGGGCGCCGGGGGAGCGGCTACGGTGCGGTCACGGGCCAGGGCAACGGCCAGGGGGGACGCGAGCACGGCCAGAAGTCGGACCAGCTGCCGGGCTACCGACGGATCGACGACCCCGCGGCACGGGCGCACGTCGCGCGCGTGTGGGGGGTCGACCCGGACTCGCTGCCCGGACCGGGCGTCCCCGCGGTGGAGCTGCTCCGCCGCTGCGGCACCCCGGACGGTCCCCGCGCCCTGCTCGTGCACGGCAGCAACCTGGTCGTCAGCGCGCCGAACTCCGACAGCGTCCGCGCGCGCCTCGCCGCTCTCGACCTGCTCGTGGTCTGCGACATCCTGCCCTCGGAGACGGCGCTGCTCGCCGACGTCGTGCTCCCGGTCACCCAGTGGGCCGAGGAGGACGGCACGACGACGTCGCTCGAGGGGCGCGTGCTGCGACGTCGGCGGGCGCTCGACCCGCCTGACGGGGTGCGTTCCGAGCTCGAGGTCCTGAACTCCCTGGCCTCGCGCCTCGGGGTGACCCGCGGGTTCCCGACCGACCCGGCCGAGGTGTTCGACGAGCTTGCACGTGCCAGCGCGGGTGGCGTCGCCGACTACGGCGGGCTGAGCCACGCGCGTCTCGACGCCGACATCGACGGGCTCTTCTGGCCCTGTCCCGCGACGGGTGAGGGCGAGCCGCCGCACCCGGGGACGCCACGCCTTTTCCTCGACCGGTTCCCGACGCCCGACGGTCGCGCCCGGATGGTCGCGGTGGACCATCACGGGCCGGCGGACGACCTGCGGGCCGACGCCCCCGTGTACCTGGTCACCGGACGCGTGCTCCAGCACTACCAGTCGGGTGCGCAGACCCGTCGCGTGCCGGCCCTTGCCGCGGCACAACCCGAGCCGTACGTGGAGATCCACCCGCTCCTCGCGGACCGGATCGACGTCGAGGACGGCTCCCTGGTGGAGGTCACGTCGGCGCGGGGTACCGCGGTCGTGGTGGCGCACGTGACGCCACGCACCCGCCCGGACGTCGTGTTCATGCCCTTCCACTGGTCCGGGCAGGGCAGCGCGAACCGGCTCACGACCGACGCGACGGACCCGATCTCCGGGATGCCGGAGTTCAAGGTCTGCGCGGTCGACGTCCGTGCCGCCGTGCCCACGGTGCCCGTCGGCCAGGTGGTCCGCTGATGCGGGTGGTCGTGGTCGGTCACGGGATGGTCGGGTCGCGGTTCGTCGACGAGCTTCTCTCGCGCACCGAGGACGCCTCGGTGACGGTCCTCGGCGCCGAGCTTCACGAGCCGTACAACAGGGTGCTGCTCAGCGAGCTCGTCGCCGGACGCATCGGCGCCGCCTCCCTCACGCTGCCCGCCTCACCGGTGCGCGGAGTGACCGTGCACCGCGGCGTCGCCTGCGTCGAGGTGGACCGCCAGGCCCGCACCGTCACCGCGTCCGACGGGCGCGTCCTGGCGTACGACGTCCTGGTCCTCGCGACCGGCGCGCGCGCTCGCGTCCCGGAGATCGCGGGGCTCGACCCGCTGCCGAGAGGGGCCCACGCCCTGCGGACCGTCGACGACGCGCAGGCGATCGTCGATGACGTCCGGACGAGCTGCCGCGCCGTGGTCCTCGGCGCCGGGGTGCTCGGGCTCGAGGTCGCGTGCGGGCTGGCCGGGCGCGGTCTCGACGTGACCCTCGTGCACGGCGGTCCGCACCTCATGGACCGACAGCTCGACGCCGACGCGGCGGGCGCCGTCGAGCACGGGCTCCGGCACCTCGGCGTTGCGGTGCGCGTCGGGCGACGGCCCCAGGAGGTCGTGGTCTCCGCCGGTGGTGTGTGCGGAGTGCTGCTCCCGGACGGCGAGCTCCTGGCGGCGGACCTGCTGGTCCTCTCGGCGGGGACTCTCCCGGAGACGGACCTCGCGGCACGCGCGGGTCTCGCGGTCGGTCGAGGGATCGTCGTCGGACCGGACGGTGCGACGTCCGACCCGGCCGTGTTCGCGATCGGCGACTGCGCGCAGCCGCCCGAGGGTGGCACCGGTCTGATCGCCCAGGGGTGGGACCAGGCGCGACGGCTCGCCGCGATGCTCACCGACCCGGTGGACCGGCCGGTGGCCGCGTCGCACCCGGTCGGAACTGACGTCGTGCGGCTCAAGGCCCACGGGCTCGAGGTCGTGACGATGGGGGTCAGCGTGTCGGCGGGCGCATCCGGCGGGGCCCGTCGTGCGGTACGACTGAGCGACCCGGCGACCGGTCGGCACGTCGAGGTCGTCGTCGCCGGCGGCGTCGTCGTGGGTGCGACCTGCGTGGGCGCGGGCGCCGTCGCCGCCGACCTCACCGCCGCCTACACGCGACGGACGCCGGTGCCCGCCGACCCTGCGCAGCTGCTGCTCAGGCCCGTGCGCGGCGCCGGGGCCGAGGTCGAGCCGTCGGTGACGCTCATGCCGGACCGCGCGACGATCTGCCGCTGCAACGGCGTCACCAAGGGCGAGATCGCCGCCGGTTGGGCGCACGGGGCGAGGACGGTCGAGGAGGTCGCGCTCGCCACCCGTGCCACGACCGGCTGTGGCGGGTGCACCGACGCCGTGTGCGGCCTGCTCGAGTGGCTCGAGAGGAGCGCCGACCCGGCCGAGTCCGAGCTCGATCCGGACGCCGACGCGCTCGAGCCGGCATCCCGTTCGACGGGGACGCCGGCTCGACCGGATCAGGCGGCGTCGCGCCTGCCGATGCGGACCCTCCAGACCTCGGGTCCCTCCTCGAGGTAGTCCCAGGTGAACTGGTCGGTGTTCTCCGCGGCGAGCTGGTAGTACAGCGGTTTCGGGTCGTGGTCGTTGACCAGGACGAACGCTGTGCCCGCGGGCAGCTCGGCGAACGTCTCGAAGATGAGGCCGTGGCGGTCGCGGGGGGTCTCGCTGCGGACGTCGAG
>DATKTF010000126.1:0-5529 GCA_035531255.1 Cellulomonadaceae bacterium | reverse complement strand
CCGCGTCCGTCCCCGGTGGCGAGGAGCTCGCGGCCGCGCACTGACCGGTCGACCTGCACCGGCGCGCGTGCGGTGGTGCAGGTCGGCCGCGGGTCGGTCTCGGATCAGCTGCACGTCGGCGAGGTGCCGGGTTCGGGTCAGCCCGCAGCGCCGGTCGCCGGGGCGGTCGCCCCGTCCGCGCCCGAGCTGGTGTCGGCCGTCGGCGCGGGGGCGGGGGTGATCGAGGAGATCGGCACGCAACCGGCGTAGGCCACGAGGGGCGCGTCGGGCGTCATGGTGATCTTGTCCGGCGCCAGCAGGCTCGTGAAGAGGTCGCCGACGGCGATGTCCACGGTGGCGTCCGTCCGGGCGTCCAGCACGAGCGACGGCTTGTCGAACTGCGCGGCCACCGTGTACGCCGCCACGAGGCCGTTCGAGCCGAACATGATCCGGGCGGAGTCCGGCACCGTCAACGGGTAGTTGCCCGTCCCGATCACGGTGAAGCCGCGCGCGGTCAGGTTCGTGGCGGTCGACCCGGCCAGGCCGGCGGTCTTCGTGGCGTTGAGCACGTTGACCTGGACGTCCTTGTAGGCCAGCGGCTTGGTGTCCTTGGGCGGGCACGGCACGGGCGCGTCGGTCGCGACCTTCGGCGCGTCGGAAGAGAAGCCGCGTGCGAACGGCGGGTTGATGGTGCCGGTGAAGATCGCCGAGGCGATGAACGCGGCGACCGCGAGACCGGCGATCAGACCGCCGAAGATCACGGCCTGGCGCTCTCGCTTGTGCCGGTGACGGAGGATGCGCTGGCGCGCGGGGTCGCGGGTCGTCATCTCAGGAGATCACCAGGACTCGGGCGTGCAGGACGGCACGCTGCTGAAGGGCCGCTCGGACCGCCCGGTGCAGGCCGTCCTCGAGGTACAGGACACCGCGCCACTCGACGACGTGCGCGAACAGGTCGCCGTAGAACGTGGAGTCGTCGGAGAGCAGCGTGTCGAGGTTCAGGGTGCGCTTGGTCGTGATGAGCTCGTCGAGCCGGACCTGACGCGGCGCGATCTCCGACCACTGCTTGGTCGTCTCGTACCCGTGGTCCGGGTAGGGCCGACCGTCGCCGACTGACTTGAAGATCACCTGGGTGAGTCTAGGCGCGACTGCGGCGGCCGTCGCCAGTGGCGCGCCTGGCCGCTCGGCCGGAGCGCGCGCCATCGCGTCGCGGGGCGGGCACCCGGGGCCGGCGGCTGTCGACCCGATGTGCCGGTGTCAGAGATGTGTGAAGAAGGCCTCGCGGACCGCTAGGGCTTCGACAATGCACCGGCCGCGGCGCGTCCGGGGCGGTACCACAGTGTGGTGCGCGTGTGCGCGCCGGCTGCCGGACCTCGTCCGCGGTCGTCCGACGTCGGAGGTGCTCCTCTCATGGCCGATCTGGCCTTCCTCGCGCTGACGGTGGCGTTCTTCGCTGCTCTCGCGCTCGTCGCACGCAAGCTGGACCGATCATGACCGGCGAGGACTGGGCCGGTCTCGTGATCACCGCCGCGCTGCTCGTCTACCTCTTCCGGGCCCTGATCCGAGCGGACAAGACGCGATGAGCACACCCTGGATCGCCGTCGCGCAGATCGTCGTCCTCGTGGTCGCCCTGGCCGCGGTGCACGTGCCGCTCGGCGGCTACATGGCGCGGGTGTTCACCTCGACCCGCCACCTGCGCGTGGAGCGTGCGGGCTACCGCGCACTTCGGGTCGACCCGGACGCGGACCAGCGTTGGAGCATGTACCTGATGTCGGTGCTGGGCTTCTCGCTCGTCTCGGTCCTGTTCCTCTACGGGCTGGAACGGCTGCAGAGCCACCTGCCGCTGTCGATCGGTGCGCCGGCGATGGACCCGGCAGGGGCCTGGAACACCGCGGTCTCGTTCGTGACCAACACGAACTGGCAGTGGTACTCCGGTGAGACCGCCGCCGGTCACCTGCTCCAGATGGCCGGCTTCGCGGTGCAGAACTTCCTGTCCGCCGCCGTCGGCATCGCCGTGGTGGTCGCGCTGATCCGCGGTCTGGCGCGCTCCGGAGCCGACGGGCGGGTGGGCAACTTCTGGTCGGACCTGGTGCGGACCGTCGTGCGGATCCTGCTGCCGCTGTCGGTCGTCGTCGCCGTGGTGCTGATCGGGATGGGCGTGATCCAGAACCTGTCCGCCCACACCGAGATCGCGACCCTCGCCGGCGGGAGCCAGCACGCGCTCGGCGGCCCGGTCGCGTCGCAGGAGGCCATCAAGGAGATCGGCACCAACGGGGGCGGCTTCTTCAACGCCAACTCGGCGCACCCGTTCGAGAACCCGTCGCCGCTGAGCAACCTGCTCGAGATCTTCCTGCTGCTCGCCATCCCGTTCTCGTTGCCACGCACGTTCGGCATCATGGTCGGCGACCGCCGCCAGGGCTGGGCGATCGCCGGCGTGATGGGCACGCTGTGGGCCGGCGCCGTCGGGTTGCTGACCTGGGCGGAGCTCGCCGGTCCGGGAGTCGTACCCGCAGCAGCGGGTGCGGCGATGGAGGGCAAGGAGACGCGCTTCGGGACGGCGGCCAGCGCGCTGTTCGCCGCCTCGACCACCTCGACGTCGACGGGGGCGGTCAACTCGATGCACGACTCGCTGACCGCGGCCGGGGGCGGGGTCGCGATCTTCAACATGCAGCTCGGGGAGATCTCGCCGGGCGGCGTCGGGTCGGGTCTGTACGGGATGCTCGTGCTCGTGATCGTGGCGGTGTTCATCGCCGGGCTCATGGTCGGGCGCACGCCCGAGTACCTGGGCAAGAAGATCGGCCGCCAGGAGATCACCCTGGTCGCGCTGTACGTGCTGACCACCCCAGCGATCGTGCTGATCGGCACCGCCGTCGCGATCGCCACGCACGCGGGGCAGGCCGGGATCCTCAACCCCGGGGCGCACGGCCTGTCCGAGGTCCTGTACGCCTTCACGTCGGCGGGCAACAACAACGGCAGCGCGTTCGCCGGGCTCACGGTCTCGACGCCGTTCTACGACACGTTGCTCGGGCTCGCGATGCTCCTCGGCAGGTTCGTGCCGATGGCGCTCGTGCTGGCCCTCGCGGGTCGGTTCGCGACGCAGAAGACGGTCCCGCCCAGCGCCGGCACCCTGCCGACCCACCGACCCCTGTTCGCGGGGTTGCTCGTGGCCGTCGCGCTCGTCGTCGTCGGCCTCACGTACATCCCTGTCCTTGCCCTGGGCCCGATCGCGGAGGCGTTGTCATGAACCCAGCTGTGCTGGAACCCACAGGTCCGTCGGTCGAACCCGAGACCGCGGCGCACCCGCGGACGCGCGCAGCCGGACGGCAGGCGCTCGGCGCCCGTCAGCTGGTCGCGGCCCTGCCGGCGGCCCTGCGCAAGCTCGACCCGCGCGAGCTGTTCGGCTCGCCGGTCATGTTCGTCGTCGAGGTCGGTGCGATCGCGTGCACGGTGCTCTCGATCGCCCATCCGAGCCTGTTCGCCGTCTCGATCACACTGTGGCTCTGGGCCACGGTCCTCTTCGCGACCCTCGCCGAGTCCGTCGCGGAGAGCCGCGGCAAGGCCCAGGCGGCCGGGCTGCGCGCGTCGCAGGCCCAGACGACGGCGCGCCGGGTCGTCGCGCCGCAGGACACCCTCGAGTACACGACGGGGCGTGCCGACCTTCCCACCACCGAGGTCTCGTCCTCGTCGTTGCAGGTCGGTGACGTGGTCGTCGTCGAGGCGGGGGAGACGATCCCCGGTGACGGCGACGTGATCGAGGGGATCGCGAGCGTCGACGAGTCGGCGATCACCGGCGAGTCCGCCCCGGTGATCCGGGAGTCCGGCGGCGACCGGTCCGCGGTCACGGGAGGCACGGTGGTGCTCTCCGACCGGATCGTCGTGCGCATCACGGCACCCGCCGGTCACACGTTCGTCGACCGGATGATCGCCCTGGTCGAGGGCAGCGAGCGGCAGAAGACCCCCAACGAGATCGCCCTCAACGTGCTGCTCGCATCGCTGACGATCATCTTCCTGCTCGCCGTCGCCACGCTGCAGCCGTTCGCGATCTACTCGGGGTCGCGCCAGTCGCTGATCGTGCTGGTCGCGCTGCTCGTGTGCCTGATCCCGACGACGATCGGCGCGCTGCTCTCGGCGATCGGGATCGCCGGCATGGACCGGCTGGTCCAGCGCAACGTGCTCGCGATGTCCGGCCGCGCGGTGGAGGCCGCCGGCGACGTCGACGTGCTGCTGCTGGACAAGACCGGCACGATCACCCTCGGCAACCGGCAGGCCGCCGAGCTCATCCCGGTCGAGGGGGTCGACGCCGGCGAGCTCGCCGACGCGGCACAGCTCTCCTCGATGGCGGACGAGACCCCGGAGGGTCGCAGCGTGCTCGTCCTGGTCAAGGAGCAGTTCGGGCTCCGGGCGCGCGAGTCCGGCGACCTCGTCGGCGCCGAGCTCGTGCCGTTCACGGCGCGCACCCGGATGAGCGGGCTGGACCTGCCGGACCCGGTGGGCTTCGACGGCACGCGCGGCGAGGGCGTCCGGCACATCCGGAAGGGTGCCGCCGCTGCGGTGACCGCCTGGGTGCACTCGACCGGCGGCCACACCGGACCCGACGCGGCCCGGATCGTCGACGCGATCAGCTCGTCGGGCGGCACCCCGCTCGTGGTCGCCGAGCGTCGCGGCACGGCCCCGGCGCGGGTGCTCGGGGTGATCCACCTCAAGGACGTCGTCAAGCAGGGGCTGCGCGAGCGCTTCGCGGAGCTGCGCGCGATGGGCATCCGGACCGTCATGGTCACCGGGGACAACGCCGTCACGGCGAAGGCGATCGCGGCCGAGGCCGGGGTCGACGACGTCCTCGCGGAGGCGACCCCCGAGGACAAGCTCGCGCTGATCCGACGCGAGCAGGCCGGTGGACGCCTGGTCGCGATGGCCGGTGACGGCACCAACGACGCACCGGCCCTCGCGCAGGCCGACGTCGGCGTCGCGATGAACACCGGCACCACGGCCGCGAAGGAGGCCGGGAACATGGTCGACCTCGACTCCAACCCGACCAAGCTCATCGAGATCGTGCAGATCGGCAAGCAGCTGCTCATCACGCGCGGGGCGCTCACGACGTTCTCGATCGCCAACGACGTCGCGAAGTACTTCGCGATCCTGCCGGCGATGTTCGTGCTGGTGTTCCCGCAGCTGTCGGTGCTCAACGTGATGCACCTGTCGAGCCCGCAGTCGGCGATCCTCTCGGCGGTCATCTTCAACGCGCTCATCATCATCGCGCTGATCCCGCTCTCGCTGCGCGGGGTGCGCTACCGCCCGGCGGCGGCCTCGGTGATGCTGCGGTACAACCTGCTCGTGTACGGCCTGGGCGGGTTGATCGCCCCGTTCCTCGGCATCAAGCTCATCGACCTGATCGTCTCCCTCTTCCCCGGGATCGGCTGACATGACCACCTCCGACCTCTCCTCGTCGTCGATCTCGGCCCGGGGCGGCGCACCGCGCTCCATCGGGTCCAGCGTCATCGCGTTCACGCGCCAGAGCTGGGCAGGGCTGCGCGTGCTGCTGGCGCTCACCGTCCT
>DATKTF010000125.1:0-3749 GCA_035531255.1 Cellulomonadaceae bacterium | reverse complement strand
ACGGTCGCGGAGCCGTACTCGAGGTCGTACTCGGCCGCGAGCGTCGGTCCGGGCAGCTTCCCGGCCTTCCGCACGGCGATGAAGCCGGCACCGAGGGCGACCGCCACCGGCGCTCCGAGGATGAAGCCACGCGCCTCCATGCCGGCGACCAGGTCGACCCTCCCCCGCGCGTAGGACGCGATGTGGCGCACGACCTCGGCGAACAGTGGGCCGTCGGCCAGGAGTGGGGTGATGTCCTTGAAGACCACGCCTGCCAAGGGGTAGTCCGGGACGTCGCGGACGAAGGCGGCGCACCGCGTCGCGAGGTCGGCGCCTGCCATCCCCGTCACCGCCGTCCCTGCTTGTGTCGTCGTGGCTGAGCCTGGTTGCCCAGGTGTTCGCCGGGCAGCAGCTGGACGGCATGAGAGGGCGCGCCGACGGTGGCACCGACCTCGTCACCGGACGCCGCCCGTGCGGCGAGGACCTTGGCGTCGTGCGCCGCGATCGCCGGCTCGCGCATCCGCAGGGCGACCTCGAGCGGGGTGGCCAGGAAGATCGACGAGAACGCCCCGACGACGAGGCCGACGAACAAGGCCAGGGCGATGTCGCGCAGCGTTCCCGCACCGAGGATGAACGCCCCGATGAACAGGATCGAGCCGACCGGGAGCAGGGCGACGACGGTCGTGTTGATGGAGCGCACCAGCGTCTGGTTCACCGCGAGGTTCGCCTGCTCGGCGTAGGTGAACCGGCTCTGGTCGAGCACACCCTGGGTGTTCTCGCGGACCTTGTCGAAGACGACCACCGTGTCGTAGATCGAGTACCCGAGGATCGTCAGGAAGCCGATCACCGTTGCCGGCGTGACCTCCCAGCCGATGCCGGCATACAGCCCGACGGTGACGATGAGGTCGTGGCCGAGAGCGACCAGTGCCGCGACCGCCATGCGCCAGGCCCGGAAGTACAGCGCCATGACGACCGTGACGAGGATGAGGAACACGACGATCCCCCGGATCGCCTTGTTCGAGACGTCCTGGCCCCAGGACGGACCGACGAACGAGCTGGCGACGTTGTCCTTGGACACCTTGTACGCGTCGGCGAGGGCCAGTCGCACCTGTTCGACCTGCGCGTTCGCCAGGTTCGACGTCTGCACCCGGATCGACGAGGTACCGACCGCGGACACCTGCGGCACCTCCTTCGGGTCGATCGACGCGACAGCGGCCACCGCAGCCTGCCGGTTCGAGGTCGAGACCCCCGAGATCGTGAACTCGGAGCCACCACGGAAGTCGATGCCAGGGTTCAGACCCGGCACGACGAGCAGCACCGCCGAGATCGTCACGAGGAGGGCGGCGATCGTGAACCAGATCTTGCGTCGGCCGACGATGTTGTACGACCGTCGCCCCGTGTACAGGTCGTTGCCCCACTGGGCGAATCCGACGGCCATCAGGACTCGTTCCTCTCGGTCGAGGTGGTCTGCGCGGGCTCACCCTCGGGCACGCGAGCCGGGTCGACTCTCTCCGCGGAGAGGGCCGCCTCTGCCGCGGCCTCGGCAGCTGCCTTGCGCCGTTCCGCGATCGTGCGGGTGGGGACGGCGGCGCGCAGGCTCGACACCTCCGGGACGTCGGCGACCGGTGTGGCGTCAGTGTCTCCCAAGATCACGCGACCGCGGCCGGCGTACCGCGCACCGCGCACCCCGAGCCGCCGCGGATCGAGACCCGACGCCGGGTGCCCGTCCCCGAAGAACGACGTCTTGGCGAGCAGCATCATCACCGGGTGGGTGAACGTGAAGACGATCAGCAGGTCGATGAGGGTCGTGAGGCCGAGCGTGAAGGCGAATCCACGGACCCCGCCGACGGCCAGCACGTAGAGCACGGTGGCCGCCAAGAAGTTCACCGCGTCCGAGGCGAGGATCGTCCGGCGCGCGCGGTTCCAGCCCTTGTCGACGGCACCCACGAGGGTGCGTCCGTCACGGAGCTCGTCCCGGACACGCTCGAAGTACACGATGAACGAGTCCGCGGTGATACCGATGGCCACGATCAGGCCGGCCACACCCGGGAGGCTCAGGCGATACCCCTGCGTCCACGACAGCAGCGTGATCACGCCGTACGAGATCACGGCGGCCAGCGCCAACGACGCGACGGTCACGAAGCCGAGCGTCCGGTACTGCAGGAGCGAGTACCCGACGACGAGCACGAGCCCGATCAGCCCGGCGAGCAGACCCTTCTGCAGCTGCTCGGTGCCGAGCGTCGCGGAGACCTGCTGCTCGCTCTGCACGGTGAACGTCAAGGGGAGCGCACCGAAGTTCAGCTGGTTGGCGAGGGTGGCGGCCGACGTCCGGGTGAAGCTGCCGGAGATCTCGGCGCGACCGTCCGGGATGGTCTCGCTCACGGACGGCGCCGAGATCACGAGCCTGTCGAGGACCATCGCGAACCTGTTCAACGGCGCCGTCAGCTTCGCGATCCGCGCCGTCGTCTTCGCGAACTGGGTGCTGCCGGCGGAGTTGAACGTCATGTTGACGACCCACTCGTTCGTCACGACACCGTTGGATCCGACCTTCAGGCCCGAGCTCGCGTTCGTGATCTCCGTGCCCTCGATCTCGACCGGTCCGAGTGCGTACTTCGCCGATCCGTCCTTGGCGCACGCGACCAGGCCGACCTTCGGGTCGTCGCCGCCGCCACCCACGAGGTTCGACGGCTTGGTGCAGTCGAGCGCGTCGTACTGGGCCTGCAGCGCCGGCGTCACCCACGAGAGGTCGCTCGGGTCCGTACCGGCGGCCGGAGGCGTGCTGCTGAGGGTCGGCGCGACCGTCGGCCCCGAACCCGGCGTCGCCGTCGCGGTCGGCGTGGGTGCGGCGGTCATCAGGACGGGTCGGAACCGCATCTGCGCGGACTCACGCACGAGGTTCAGCGTCGCTTCGCTCGGCTTGCCCGGGAGCGCCACCACGATGTTGTTGCCGCCCTGGCTCGTGATCTGCGCCTCGGCGACGCCCGACGAGTCCACGCGCTGACGGATGATGTCGATGGCCTGGGAGATCGTCGAGCTGGTCACCTTCGACGCGTCCGTCGTCGTCGGGGTCAGGATGATCTGCGTGCCGCCCTCGAGGTCGAGGGCGAGCTTCGGAGCGGTGGTCCCGTTCGACCACTGCACCCCGCCGGCGATGGCCGCGAAGAGCGCGACGATGAGGACTCCGAGGGTCACCAAGGTCCGGACCGGACGGGAACCACGGGAATTGGCAGCCAACAGATCTTCTTCTCTCGTGCGCGCACGATTCCCGTTCAAGGGAACCGTGGGGTCCAGACGGTGCCCGACGCTCGACGGCGGGCCCGGGCCAGCCTACTTGTGTCCGGGATCCTCCGTGTCGGACCCGGGCGCCGCAGGGCCGTCGTCGAGCGAGGACAGGTCGTCGGGGACCTCGATGTCCTCATCGTCCTCGTCGTCGAGGTCGTCGTCAGCCTCGTCCTCCGTGGGCGGCTCGATCACCTTCGCGATGGCCGCGCGCAGCCAGCGGCTCCGGTTGCCCGGCGTGGACTCGATGGTGATCTCGTCGCCGTCGACGCCGACGACCTCACCGAACATGCCGGAACCCGTCATCACCTGCTGTCCGACCGCAAGATTGGCGCGGAACGCCTGCTGGGCCTTCTGCTGCTTCCGCTGGTTGCGGGACAGCAGGAACATCGCGCCGACGCCCAGGACAAGGATCACAAACAGACTGGTGTTGCTTCCCACGGTGTCGCGCTCCGGATCTCGTGTGATGTCGGCCGTCGTCTTGGTGCCGG
>DATKTF010000124.1:0-2240 GCA_035531255.1 Cellulomonadaceae bacterium | reverse complement strand
TCGATGAACTTGCTCGGCCCGGACTCGAGCATGCCGGTGACCAGGGCGCCGAGCCGGTGCGAGCGACGCGAGGCCAGGGCGGTGGCGGCCGGGTTGCGCCGGTACCCCAGGGACGCGATCGCGGCCCGGACCCGTTCGCGCGTCACCGCCCGCGTCCCGGGCTCGTCGTTGAGCACGCGCGAGACGGTCTGGTGCGACACGCCCGCGAGCCGCGCGACGTCATAGATCGTCGCTGCGCGCGTGCTCCCCGTCGGTGGCGTCACGACCGACACGCATGCCCCTTCCTCGATGTCCGGCAGCGACGCCGGTCCGATACCCGCACCGTGCTCAGCTCTGCCTGGAGCGCGGCCCGGTCAGCTCCCCTGTCCCATGCTCCAGAGCGTCCAGATCGCCGTACGGAGCGATCGGGGCTGACGCAGGGTCGTGAGGATCGCGGCGGCGACGTCGACCGGGGAGAGCCACTCGGCGAAGCGGGGGTCGTCCGCGGTCCGGCCCGCACCGACGGCGAACTCGGTCCCGGTACCGGCAGGGCAGATCAAGGTCACGCGCACACCCTTCTCGCGGAGCTCACGGTCGAGGCTGCCGGCCAGCCCGACCTGTGCGTGCTTGGTGCCGGCGTACACGGCCTCGTCCGGTCCGCCGCGGAACCCGGCGACGCTGGACACGATGACGACGTCGCCACCACCCGCCGCGAGCATGGCCGGCAGCGCGGACCGCACGCTCCAGACGGTGCCCGCGTAGTTCGTGTCCATCATCGTGGCGAGCTCCTCGTCGGTGTGGTCGAGGATGCCGCCGTACATGCCGATCCCCGCGTTCGCGACCACGGAGTCGAGGCGACCCCAGCGGTCGACGGCGGCCGCGACGAGCCGCGCGTTGTCGGCGGGCGAGCGGACGTCCATCGGCACGCCGACGGCGTTCTCTGCACCGAGCTCGGCGACGAGCTCGTCGAGCCGCTCGGTGCGCCGGCCGCCGAGTGCGACCTTGGCACCCTCGGCGACGAGCAGACGGGCGGTCTCACGGCCGATCCCGGCGGTGGCACCGGTGAGGGCGATGACGGTTCCGGTCAGGTCACGAACGGGGATCACGAGGGACTCCTGGGTGTAGGTGGTACATCGAGTGGGACAGCGCACGGAGGTCAGTCGGCGGTGGGCATCCAGACGCGCATCGTGGACGGACCACGGTTGGCCCAGTGATGGTAGGGGACGAGGGCCACCATCCCGGCGTCGGTGGTGCCGGTGAGCGCGCCGGTGCCGTCGGACGGCTCGCGAGAGCCGTAGGGCCAGCCGGGCTCGTCGAGCTCGAGACGCGTCGCGTGCACGCGCACGACGCCACCCTCGTCGACAGGTGGTGCGTCGGTGTGCACCTGCACGAGGTTCACGCTGCCCCCGAGATCGATCGACTCCAGGCACATCACGAGCGGTCCCCGCTCGACCGCGACCTGTCCGCGCACCGCGTCGACCCGCGCGTCCGGCCAGGTCCACCTGGCAGTCATCGGAAGGACGAGCTCGACCACGTCGCCGGGCGTGAACACCCCGGTGAGGCTCGCGTAGCCGGGCTCGACGACGCGGTGCGTCACCCCGTGGGTGAGCGTTGCGCCTGCGGCCCAGGACGGGACCCGGACGGTGAGGGTCCACGCGTCCTCGGGCGCGTCCGTGACGACGATGCGGACGATGCCGTCCGTCGGGTACGCGGTCTCGATCCGCAGCCCGACCTCGCGCCCATCCCCGATCGTGGCACGGACCGTCGCCCCGGCGTACTGGTGGAGCTGGATGCCGGCGTCGTCCGAGGTGGCCACGTAGGCGCCGAGCGTCGCGATCGTGCGGGTGAGGTTGGTCGGGCAGCACGAGACCTCGAACCACGGGGCGCGCAGGCTCGAGGACGCGCGAGGACTGGCCACGTCGGCCTCGGGAACGGCGCCCGGGACTCGCTGGTGGAGCGTGTTGGTGTAGTAGAACGCTTGTCCGTCCTCGGCAGGGGAGGCCGCCACGACGTTGTAGAGCGTGCGCTCGACGGCGTCCGCGTGGCGCGGGTCGCCCGTAGCGAGCAGCAGGCGGTGATTCAGCATGACGGACGCCACACCCGCGCAGGTCTCCGAGTAGGCGCGGTCGGGCGGCAGCTCGTGGTCCTGACCGAACGACTCGCCCTCGTGGTGGGCGCCCATCCCGCCGGTGAGGTACGTCCGGCGTGCAAGGGTCGTGACCGTTTGGACGGCGACCGCGGCGAGCAGGTCGTCGTCGCCG
>DATKTF010000123.1:0-2089 GCA_035531255.1 Cellulomonadaceae bacterium | reverse complement strand
TCAGCGCACCGTTCTTCTCGATTCGTCGCAGAGTCAGACAAACCGGATCGAACAGGCCCTCGATGCGGCGATCGGCGACGGCGACACCGTCCTCGGACGGCTGCCGCGCATCCGTGTGACGTACGAGCGGGACGGTGTCGTCGAGCAGTACACCGACCTAACCCTCCCCCATCGAGCGTTCGACGCGCACATCCGCGCGGGCAGCATCGATGGTGCACCGACGACGGACCATAACCTCTACCGCGCCGCTCGGGACGCGAATCCGCTCAATGCCTCCGGGCTGCTCAACGTCAGCCCGATCTCGCTCGTCTTCGGATCGTGGGACGCATCGCGCAAGGCGCGACAGGGCCGGTGGCCCAGCGCGCTGACCGGGGAAGTCATCGGTGTGCTCGCCGACCAGCGCTCGGAAGCGACCACGAGCCCACTCAAGGGTGGCGCGCGAGTCGACCCGGTAGGCATGCGTGCACAGGTGGACGGCCCGACACTCCTGGCAATGGCCGAGGCGCAGAAGCGCGAGCTGAGCGCGAAGACCTACGAGGATCTCGTGCGAGTTGCCAAGAAGCTGAAGCCGGGTGAGACGACGTCTGCGGCTGCCCTGGGATTCGGCGGCATCCCGCCGACGCTGGCCCAGCTCGGCGGCGTCTCGTGCCGGCAGATCACCCGTGCGACCGTTCTCAGCTTCGCGACGCTACGACAGATCCGGTTCGGCGCCGGCGCACGTGGCGACGCGGCCTGCCGTGCGGTCCTGGCGGCACTGGCGCTCAACGGCCTCATCCGCTCGAACGCCGAACTCTACCTGCGCGCAGGCTGTCACCTCGTCGAGGCGGGCGAGACCACAACGCGGATCGACCGGCGCAACGGCCAGCACGAGGACCTCACCCTGCCGTCGATCGACGAGGCCGATGCGCTCCTCACGGAGGCGCTCGACGATGCCGCGCAGCACGCCGGCCTGGACTGGCACGGCCAGATTCTCGAGGTCGTGGGCAACCCGGCCATCACGGCGGGCCGCGAGGACGAGCCGGCGGGAGTGGAGTGATGTCGTTCGCCATCGCCGCCGAGTTCCCGCTCGGCACCTATCGAGCCAACGTCGGCGAAGGACAGCAGGACCAGTTGCCCTCGCCCGCACGCCTGCAGTCGGCGATGCTCGCCGCTGCCGGGCAGGGTGTTCGCGCGGTCGAGAACGACGGCTGCCTGCAACCGAGCGACCAGGACCTCGCCGCGCTGACGTGGCTCGAGACACACCCGCCCGACGGGCTGGCCCTGCCGCTGATGCACGCCCATGCGGCGACCAACACCGCGTACCGCGACCTGGGAATCCTCAACCCGAGGATGCGCGGCACCCAGAAGGTCCCGAAGCGCGACAGTGCCACTGTCACGCTCGCCGAGTCGATCATGTGGCTGTGGGAGCAGGAGCCGCCCCGACCCGTGCGCGAGAGCCTCGAGGACCTGTGTGCCGATGTGCCATACCTCGGCCGCTCGGACTCGCCGGTCCGCCTGCGGACACTGTCGAGCGGCGCCCGCACCATGACTCATCGTCGCGACCCCGAGGCGCGACTCGGCACCTCGCGGTCCAGCGATGTCGACGTGATGGCGCCTCGACCGGGTCGCACCGACGCCCTCACCCACGCACACCAACTCGCGGCACGTTCCGCGACGCCATCCGCGCGAAGCGACCGTGCCACGTCGGACGAGGACGAACTGCGACCCGCGGCGGTGACCGCGGCGATCGGCCGCGAACGGTATGTGCCGGTCGACGGCCCCACGACCGCGCCGGTGCCGTGGCCGACGGTCTGGGTGTTGCCGATCGTCGACAGACCGGGCATCCCACCGATCGCCGTCGAGGACCGCGTCCGATGGTCCGTTGCCGTGCACCGGGCCCTCATCGCTCTTCACGGCGACGACGCACCCAGCCTCCTCACGGGCCACTACGCCGAGGGAGCTCCGCAGCCCGCAAACCGTGTCGCGATCCAGATCGTCGATCGTCACTCTGCGATGGCCTGCCAGTTCACCACCGCACAGGCCGTGGTCGTGGCCGCACCGCACGGCGCTGGGGCGCAGGATGTTGCCGCCGTCGAGCGCGCTGTCAACA
>DATKTF010000122.1:0-6393 GCA_035531255.1 Cellulomonadaceae bacterium | reverse complement strand
GGACGGACCGCGCTGAGCGAGGCGGTGCACGCCAATCTTCACACCGTGCTCGACCTCACCACGCCCCGCGGTGCCACCGAGACCGTGCACTCCCGGCGCCAGGATCAGCAGGACACCCACTTCCCGCTCGGGCCGTTCCTGACCCTGTTCGGCCGGTTCGCGCCGGTGTGCGACCGATGCCGGCATGCTGCGGCCTGGGCACTGCGGCTGCCCGGTGTCGACGCCGTCGACGCGCTCCTCCATCGCCTGGCCGGCGGCGACACCGCGGCGGGCCTGGGTCTCGCGAGCGAGCTCGCCACGGCCCCTGACGCCGAGCTCGCCGCCGCGGCGCTCGGCAGCGGCGAGCGAACCTGGGGTGGGGCCCGCCTGTGGCGCCGGTGGAGCGGAGCCGACTGGACACTGGTCTACGGCGGTTCGGACGTTCCGACCGCCGGCCGGGTGGCGTCCGGACTGGCCTGCAACCCCACCTTCTTGCGCCTGGCGCGCGGCGACGTCGAGGTGGCGTCGGTGCGGTTGTCCCGCGACTTCTTCGGTCTCGGTCCGTTCCGTCCGACGAGCCTGCGCGCCGAGGGCGATCGCGTCGTCCTGACCGAGGAGCTCGCGGCGAGCTACTACCAGCCGCTGCCGGTCGACTCACGTCGCGCCGACGGCGACTACGCGCTCGAGTTCGAGGGCCGCTTCGCCTCCGCGATGGCATTCGCGCAACGCCCGCGGGACGAGCTGCGACTTGAGACGCAGGTGGTCATCGACGTCGGTTCCGACGACGTCGGCATCGAGGTGCGCACGGCGGGTCCCGCCACCGGCCACGCCCTGGAGATCGCTTTCGCCGACAGTGTGCAGATCGAGGGCGCGGCGCAGGTGGGTCCGCAGGCGCACCGGCTGGCCCCAAGTCCCGCCGTCGTGCGGGATGGCAGTGCCGCGCTCACGGTGACTGCGCTGCCGAGCGGTGACTCGTCTCCGGCGGTGTACTCCCCGGGCGAGGCGTACGAGTTCCTCGGTGGCACCGACGCGGTCGGAGGTCAGCGCCTCTACCTCACGTGGAGCTCGCCGGGATCCCTACGTGTCACCCTCCGCTTCCGCCGCGAAGCGGGTCCGCAGAGCGCGGGCGACGGACCACCCGACCGCGACTGACCGAGGAGGTCGTCGTGCGTCGCAGCAGGTGACGCCGACCTCGATCAGCCGATGCGGGGCGCGGTGCTGCGGGCGGTCCGCAGTCACGACGATCGTCGCCGGGTCACCCCGGGCGCCCCGGCGTCGACGGGCGATGCACGCGAATCGCGTGGCGGGCCGGCGGTCGTTGCACCCCATTCGACGGGAACGAGGCGATCGTCCGCCCCGTGGATCACCCACGTCGGGCAGCCGGGCGTCTAGGCGGGCAGCGCTCGCGTTCCCGCCCGTAGCGCGTGGTTCGACGGGGCCAGAACGACCGGGCCCCGGGCTCGTCTCCGGCGTGCGCGATGAGGCTCACCAGGCTCGGTACTCGCTGTTGCTATCTACCGGTACTCGGTGTTACTGTCTACCGGTAGTCAGCAACACAGACTAGAGAACGGAGGCGGTCCGGTGGGCAACCAGATGACGGAGATGCTCAAGGGCACTCTGGAGGGCATCGTCCTCGCGATCCTGGCCGTGCGACCCGCGTACGGCTATGAGATCACCGCGCGACTGCGGGAACAGGGCTTCTCGGACCTCGTCGAGGGAACCGTCTACGCGCTGCTCGTCCGGATCGAGCAGCGGGGCTTCGTGGACGTGACAAAGGTCCCCTCGGAGAAGGGACCGCCGCGGAAGGTGTATTCGCTCAACGCGCGGGGCCGAGAGCAGCTCGACGAGTTCGGTCGGACCTGGGCCTTCCTCTCGGCACGGATCGACAGGCTCTACCAGGACATCGACAACCGACAGGACGTAGGAGAGTAGTCATGGCAGCAAAGTGGGTCGAGGCCCTCACCGGGTCACTCGAGCAGAAGAAGCAGTACAAGCAGGCGATGGCCCGCATCAAGGCTCTTCCTGAGCCGTACGCCGACGCCGCGACCGCGCTCCACCGGTACTTCATGTACGCCGGCGGGATCGTCGACGGCGACACCCTCGTCACGATGATCGGCGATCACGCGGACCTCTGGGAGCGAGCCGCGGTCGACGGCACCCCGGTGCGCGCCATCGTGGGCGACGACCCGGTGGAGTTCGCCGAGGCATTCGTCCGGGCGTACTCCGGCAAGGAATGGATCGACAAGGAGCGTGCGCGCCTGAGAAGCGCGATCGACGCCGTGCCCGACAGCGGGAACGAGATCGGCGCATGAACACCACCGAGGCCCGCGAACCCGCCATCCGGGTGAAGGGGATCACGAAGTCCTTCGGCGAGGTGCACGTGCTGAGGGGCGTCGATCTCGACGTGGAGGTGGGGAGCATCTTCGCTCTCCTCGGTTCGAACGGCGCCGGGAAGACCACGCTGGTGCGCATCCTGTCGACGCTGCTGAGGCCTGACGCCGGGTCCGCGACGGTCCACGGCTTCGACGTGACCTCCTCACCGCACGAGGTACGCGGCTCGATCAGCCTCACCGGTCAGTTCGCCGCGGTCGACGAGGTGCTCACCGGGCGCGAGAACCTGGTGCTCGTGGCGAAGCTCCGTCACCTGAAGGACCCGGGCGCGATCGCCGACGGCATGCTCGCCCGCTTCTCGCTCACCGATGCGGGGAGACGCAAAGCCGCGACGTACTCGGGCGGCATGCGGCGTCGACTCGACATCGCGATGAGCCTGATCGGCAACCCGCCGGTCATCTTCCTGGACGAGCCCACCACCGGCCTCGACCCCCAGGCCCGGATCGAGGTGTGGCAGACGGTCAAGGGCCTCGCCCAGGGCGGCACGACCGTGCTGCTGACCACGCAGCACCTCGACGAGGCCGGGCAGCTCGCCGACCGCATCGCGATCCTGCACCAGGGGGTCATCATCCAGAGCGGCACCCTCGCCGAGCTGAAGCGGCTCCTCCCGTCCGCCACGGTCGAGTACGTCGAGAAGCAGCCGTCCCTCGAGGACGTGTTTCTCGCGCTCGTCGGCGACACCACCGGGACAGACGACGACGGCGACCGCACAGCGCCTGCAGGAAGGGAAGACCGATGACCACCCACGTCCTCCGCGACACCGGCACCCTCACGGGCCGATCGCTGCGTCACATCCTGCGCAGCGCCGACACGATCATCACCACCGCGGTCACGCCGATCGCGCTGATGCTGCTGTTCGTGTACGTGCTGGGCGGCGCGATCCACACCGGATCCAGCGAGCCGTACGTCACCTACATGCTCCCGGGCATCCTGCTCATCACGATCGCTTCCGGCATCGCCTACACCGCGTACCGGCTGTTCCTGGACATGCAGGGCGGCATCTTCGACCGGTTCCAGTCGATGCCGATCGCGCGGTCGAGCGTGCTCTGGGCGCACGTGCTCACGTCGCTCGCCTCGAACCTCGTCTCCGTGGCGATCGTCACGGTCGTCGCGCTGCTCATGGGGTTCCGCACCGGGGCCTCCCTGACCGCCTGGCTCGCCGTCGCCGGCACCCTGATCCTGTTCACCCTCGCGCTGACCTGGCTCGCCGTGATCGCGGGCCTGTCGGCCACGTCCGTCGACGGCGCGAGCGCGTTCAGCTATCCGTTGATCTTCCTGCCGTTCATCAGCTCGGCATTCGTGCCCACCGACACGATGCCCGGCCCGGTTGCCGCGTTCGCCGAGAACCAGCCCGTGACCTCGATCGTGAACACCATCCGCGCACTCTTCGCCCAGCAGCCGGTCGGTTCCACGATCTGGATCGCCCTCGCGTGGCTCGTCGGCATCCTCGTCGTGGCCTACGCGATCGCGATCGCGACCTACCGCAAGAAGATCAGCTGAGGCACGATCCCACCCGGGCCGATCGCGGAAGACAACATCACGCAACGATCGGCAGTCATCGCTTCGCTGGTCCTGGTGGGCCGTGTGGCGCACCAGGTCCAGCGGCCCCAGACCGACGGAAGGACCGTGACGCACTGCCAGCACTCTCACGTCTCGCAGTCGCCGCGGTGCTGGAGGCGTAGTCCGAGCGGATGCGCTTGAACGAGTGGACTGGCCTCCCGGCGCCGGCGCCCCATGCGGACACCCGAAGGCGGGCGACGTGCCCACATGGTGCGCCGGTGCCGCGTTCGGGCTCGGCGGCTTGCTTCTGATCGCGGAGAAGCCAGGCCGGGTGACGATCGTCGCGGTCGTGCGGGACCGCAGGCCGGTCGCCATGAGCTACACCTCCCCGACCACGCAGCGCAGCGAACGGACCGTGCACCCGTACGGCATCGTCGCCCACTCCGGGCGCTGGTACGTCGCTGGCGCGGACTCTGCGAGCGGTGAGACGCGCACCTTCCGCCTGGACCGCATCGTGACGGCTGCGCTGCAAGCGGGAACCTTCGAGGTCCCCGACGGATTCGACCCCGCGGACCACGTGATGACCGGGCTCGCCGAAGCACCTCACCGGCACGCGGTCTCGCTTCGCGTCCGGGGCACGCCCATGCAGGTTCGGTCCCGGCTCCCCGCGGGACTCGCCACCGTGCACGACATCGCGCACCTCGACGGCTGGGTCCGGGTACGTTTGCACGCCGAACGACTGGACTGGCTGCCTGCTGTCCTTGCCGGATTGGGCCTCCCGTTCACCATCGAGCGCCCCGAAGCACTTCGCGCTCTGGTTCGAACACTGGCCGAACATCTCGCCTCCGCTGCCGACGCCGTTCACACCGACGAGCCGACTCCCGGGCACCGACCTGTGCCGCGCGACAGGCACGGTGAGTCGCCGGGCTCCCCTGTCTCCAGGTCACCAGGACCCGTGGGAGTGTGACCTCGGGATGGAGAACGTTTACCATCACCGCCATGCGGACGTCGCGTCGTACCTGGCCGCTCCCGGTCGTCCTGTCCTACGCCGCCTTCGTCCTCGTCGGTCTCAGCTCGGGCGTCGGCGGTGTGCTGCTGCCCGCGCAGATCCACGACTACGGCATCAGCATGTCCACGATCGGCCTCACCTTCGTCACCTTCTCGGCGGGGTTCTTCCTGGCGGGAGCGAGCACGGGTGCGCTCGTCGGCCGCCTCGGCACCCGGTCGGCGTTGCTCGCCGGTGGCGCGGGTTTCCTCGTCGCGGCGCTGGTCACGACGACGCGCCCGCCGTTCGCCGCGCTGGTGGCCATCCAGGTTCTCGCCGGCTACGGCATGGGGGTGCTCGAGTCGGTGCTCAACGTGTACCTGTCGGGGTTGCCCGCCGCGACCGTGCTCCTCAACCGCCTCCACGCCTTCTTCGGCGTCGGGGCGCTCCTCGGTCCCGTGCTGGCCGCGTGGATCCTGCGGTACCGGCCGTGGACGGCCGTCTTCGTCGTGCTGGCGGTGCTCACCGGCGCGGTGCTGGTCGGCTTCGCCGTGGTGCTTCCACGGCACCACGAGCGGGCACCGCGCCCCCTGGGGCGCCGCTCTCCGCGCGACGGGCTGCTCGCGCAGGTCCTGCACCGGCCGTCCGTGATGCTCGCCGCGGCCTTCCTCTCGGTGTACGTGGGGCTGGAGATCAGCGTGGGCAACTGGGCGTACACCTACCTGGTGAAGGACCAGGGTCTGCTCGCCCTCACCGCCGGCTACGCCCTCAGTGGCTACTGGCTGGGACTGACCGTCGGCAGGTTCGTCATCAGCCCGTTGGCGGCCCGCCGGGGACTGACTCCCCAGCGCATGATGCTGGGCTGCATGGCGGGGGTGATCGGCGCGACGGCGCTCACCTGGGCGCTGCACGGCCAGGCGGCCGGCGCCGGGTTCGCGCTCCTCGGGTTCTTCCTCGGCCCCCTCTTCCCGACGGCGATGGCCCTGGTCCCCGACCTCGCACCAGCCGCCCTGGTCCCCACGGCGATCGGGGTGCTCAACGCCGTCTCGGTCGTGGGGGGTGCGGGACTTCCTTGGCTGGCCGCGGCGATCGCCCAGGGCATGGGCGTCTGGACGCTGCTGCCCTACGTCGCGGTCCTCGGGGTGCTGCAGCTCGTCCTGTGGCAGGCGGCCGAAGGACGCGCGAAGGTGCACACCCTGGTCTGATCCGACGCGCTCGTGCGCGCAGAGCCTGCTACCCCGATCACCCCGGGTGGGTCACACGTGCACGGCGCGCCGCAGCGCGAAGGGGATCACGGTGCGGTGGCCCGGTTCGTCGGTCACGGCGAGGTGATCGGCCAACCAGCCGATGAACTCGACGGCGCGTTGCGGGCACAGGTAGAAGAACCCCTGGGCCTCGTGCACCCCTATCGAGACGAGGAGGTCGCGCTGCTCAGGGCGTTCCACGCCCTCGGCGATCGCGCGTAGTCCCATCCGCGTGGCCATCGTCGCGATCGCCTCGGTGACGGCGCGGTCCTCGACGTTCGTCGTGCTCCCGGC
>DATKTF010000121.1:0-2770 GCA_035531255.1 Cellulomonadaceae bacterium | reverse complement strand
GAGTGCCGTTCCTGTCGCGACCTGGCGCGCGGCGGCCCCGGCAGCATCGACGTCATCGAGATCGACGCGGCGTCCCACGGCGGTGTCGACGACGCCCGCGACCTGCGCGAGCGGGCCTTCTTCGCACCGGTCCAGAGCCGCTACAAGATCTACATCGTCGACGAGGCCCACATGGTCACGACGGCGGGCTTCAACGCGTTGCTCAAGCTGGTGGAGGAGCCACCGCCCCACGTGAAGTTCATCTTCGCGACGACCGAGCCCGAGAAGGTCATCGGTACGATCCGGAGCCGCACCCACCACTACCCCTTCCGGCTCGTCCCGCCGCGTGTGCTCAGCGACTACCTGCGCCGCCTGTGCGACGCGGAGGGCGTGGCGATCGAGTCGTCGGTGCTGCCGTTGGTCGTACGAGCGGGAGCAGGATCTGTACGAGATTCGCTGTCGGTCCTCGACCAGCTGCTCGGCGGCGCCGGGCCACGCGGCGTCACGTACGACCAGTCCGTCGCGTTGCTCGGCTTCACGCCCGATGCGCTGCTCGACGAGATCGTCGACGCGTTCGCCGCAGGTGATGGTGCGGGCGTCTTCGCCACGATCGACAAAGTCATCGAGGTCGGCCAGGACCCGCGGCGCTTCGCCGAGGACCTGCTACGTCGCCTGCGAGATCTGGTGATCGTCGCGTCCGTGCCCGACGCGGCGTCGTCCGGGCTCATCGACGTCGCGGCCGATCAGGCCGAGCGTCTCGCCGTACAGGCTGCAGGCCTCGGGGCCGGTGAGCTGACACGCGCCGCCGAGGTGATCGCGGAAGGTCTCGTGGCGATGCGCGGCACGACCGCGCCGAGACTCCACCTCGAGCTGATGTGCGCGCGGGTGCTGCTGCCCGGCGCGGACGTCGACGGCCGCGGCATCCACGCCCGGCTCGACCGGCTCGAGCGCCGGCTCGGCATGCCCGACAGCCATCTTCAAGGAAGTGGCCCGGCGGATGACGCGCCGGCGACGGGTCCGTGGGGCCGTGACGAGCGGGCCGCGTCCGTACCGGCCGAACGGCCAGCCCCTGTGCACGCCGAAAGGCCAGCCCCGGCACCGGTCGAGCGGCCAGCCGCTGTGCCCATCGAGCGGTCAGCCGCTGTGCGGTCGGAAGCGCCGGCCGAGCGTCCGGCGGAGGCTGTACGGAAGGGGCGTCGCACGTTCGACGAGCCGCCGCCCGAGGACGACTGGGCGCCGCCCGCCGATCGCGACGAGGCTGCTCCTCCGGAACCGGCGGCACCGAGGCTGCGGGTCGTACGCGACGAGCCGACGCCCGCGCCCGTACCGGCGGCGCCGTCCGAGCCTGCCCCAAGCGAGCCCGTACTCGGGTCTCCGCTTGTCCAGGCCGAACCGCCCGCCGCGGTGAGCGTCGGCAAGCAGGGTCCGGCGGCGACGGATGTCCGGAGGCTGTGGCCCGAGGTGCTCGAAGAGGTGAAGCGTCGTCGTCGGTTCACCTGGATGACGATCTCGCAGCACGCGCAGGTCACGGAGGTGTCCGCGGGCACGCTCGTCCTGACGTTCACGAACGCCGGTGCGCGCGACAGCTTCCTGCGGGGCGGTAGTGATGATGTCCTGCGCGACGCGCTGGTCGAGGTCATGGGCGCCGACCTGACGATCTCTGCGCTGCTGGAGAGCGAGGGGCGTAGTCCCGCGGTGAACCCGCTGATTGCTCCGGCGCAGGCGGACTCACCGGACTCCGCTGACGAGGTCGACGCGGCCGAGCCGGCGGTGGCGCCCGATGCGTGGCACGCGGAACCTGAGGCGGTGCCGTCATCGGCGCATACCGATCTGCTCGCCCGCGCCCGCGCCCAGGCGGCCACGCCCGCCGATCCGGCGGCCGACATCGGTGAGCGCGACGACCCTGATGTGGACGATACGGATGCCGAAAGCCTGCTGCGCGAGATGCTGCATGCTGAGGTCATCGACGACGAGTGAAAGGACGAGAGTGGAGAACTTCAACCTCAACGACCTGATGGCGCAGGCTGCAGCGATGCAGTCACAGCTGCAGAGCGCTCAGGACAAGCTGGCGTCGACCGAGCTGACCGGTACGGCGGGTGGTGGCCTCGTGACCGCCACGATCAAGGGCACGGGGGAGCTCGTCGGGCTCGTCATCAAGCCCGAGGTGTGCGACCCGGAGGACACCGAGACGCTCGCTGACCTCATCATCGCCGCAGTGCGTGATGCCAACGCCAAGGCTGCCGACGTGCAGCAGGCGTTCATGCCGCAGATGCCCGACCTGGGTTTCTGAGCGAGGGGACAGGTGTACGAAGGACCGGTACAGGACCTCATCGACGAGCTGGCAGCCCTTCCCGGGATCGGGCCCAAGGGCGCCCAGCGGATCGCGTTCTGGCTGCTCGACCAGCCGGAGGAGGACGTCACGCGCCTCGCCGAGACGCTGTCGCGCGTGAAGGCACAGGTGCGCTTCTGCCAGGTCTGCTTCAACATCGCCTCCGACGACCTGTGCCGGGTGTGCCGTGACCCGCGGCGTGACCAGACGAGCATCTGTGTGGTCGAGGAGTCGAAGGACGTCGTCGCCATCGAACGTACGCGCGAGTTCCGCGGCCGCTACCACGTGCTCGGCGGGGCGATCAGCCCGATCGACAACCGTGGCCCCGGCGACCTGCGCATCCGCGAGCTCGTACAGCGCCTCGCCGACGGGACCGTGACCGAGGTCATCCTCGCCACCGACCCGAACCTCGAGGGCGAGGCCACCGCCACGTACCTGTCGCGCCTCCTCATCCCCATGGGC
>DATKTF010000120.1:0-3174 GCA_035531255.1 Cellulomonadaceae bacterium | reverse complement strand
GATCACGCAGAACAGCGGCGGACTTGTCTCGAGCGCGCTCTCGGTGACGACGACGGTCGGCCACGTGGTGGCCGGCGCCCTGATCGCCATGTTCTGCACCTTCTTCTTCCTGCTCGACGGTCGAGCGATCTGGACGTGGCTCGTCGGTCTGCTCCCGCTCGAGGCACGCGAGCGCACGCACCAGGCGGCGCGGCGGGGCTTCGTCACCCTCGGGGCGTACACCCGCACGCAGATCCTCGTGGCGCTCGTCGACGCGATCGGCATCGGCGTCGGTGCGGCAGTCCTGCGGGTGCCGCTCGCGCTGCCGCTGGGGATCCTGGTCTTCCTCGGGTCGTTCATCCCGATCGTGGGTGCGGTCCTCACGGGGGTCGTCGCGGTCCTCGTGGCGCTCGTGTCGCACGGTCCGGTCGTGGCCGTGATCATGCTCGCGGTGGTGCTCCTGGTGCAGCAGATCGAGGGCCACGTGCTCCAGCCGTTCCTGATGGGTCACGCGGTCTCGCTGCACCCGGTCGCCGTCCTGCTCTCGGTCGCCGCCGGTTCCCTGGTCGCCGGGATCACCGGCGCGCTCTTCGCCGTGCCGATCGCGGCCGTCGTCAACACCGTCGTGCTCTACCTGCACGGCCACGACAAGTTCCCGGAGCTCGGCACCGACGACCACGTCGACGTGCGCCCGCCGGGGCAGCAGCGTGCCGACGGGCCCGTCGCGGCGATGGCCGAGCTCCCGGGCCCGACGATGGCCGGGGAGCAGTCATGACCGCGCCGTTGACGATCGTCGACTTCCGCGCCGCCGCCGAGCTGCTCTCCGGGATCGCCGACCGGACGCCGGTCGAGCGGAGCCGTGCGCTCGCGCAGCTCACCGGTGGTGACGTCTGGCTCAAGTGCGAGAACCTCCAGCGCACCGGCTCGTTCAAGATCCGGGGCGCATACGTGCGGATGGCCCGGCTCTCGGACGACGAGAAGGCGCGCGGGGTCGTAGCCGCGAGCGCCGGCAACCACGCGCAGGGGGTCGCGCTAGCCGCGCGCGAGCTCGGGATCTCCGCGGTCGTCTACATGCCGGCCGACGCCGCGCTGCCCAAGGTCGCCGCGACCCGCGGCTACGGCGCCGAGGTGCGCCTGGTCGGGGCGAGCGTCGACGAGGCCCTGCTCGCCGCGCGGGCCGAGTGCACCCGCACCGGCGCGGTCCTGATCCACCCGTTCGACCACCGCGACATCGTGACCGGGCAGGGGACGTTGGCCCTCGAGCTCGTCGAGCAGGTCCCGGACATGACGACCGTGCTCGTGCCGCTCGGCGGCGGGGGGTTCGCGGCCGGGATCGCGTCGGCGTTGCACGAGCTCCGGCCGGAGGTCCGCGTCGTCGGGGTGCAGGCCGCGTCAGCGGCGGCGTACCCGGCGTCGCTCCTGGCCGGCCATCCGGTAGCCGCCACCTCGATGCGGACGATGGCGGACGGCATCGCCGTGGGGACGCCCGGGGACGTCCCGTTCGAGATCCTCCAACGCCTCGGTGTCGAGGTCCGCACCGTGTCGGAGGAGGACCTCTCGCGCGCCCTGCTGTTCGTCGCCGAGCGCGCGAAGCTGCTCGTCGAGCCCTCGGGTGCGGCCGGTGTCGCAGCGCTGATGGCCGACCCGGAGTCGTTCCCGGGGACCGTCGTCCCGATCCTGTCCGGGGGGAACATCGACCCGATCCTGCTCCTGCGCGTCGTCCGGCACGGACTCACGTCGGCCGGTCGGTACCTCCAGCTCCGGGTGCTGCTCGAGGACCGACCGGGCGCGCTCGCGGCCCTGCTGGCGCACCTGGCCTCGAGCGGCGGGAACGTCATGCACGTGGGCCACGTGCGGACGGCGGCCGACCTCGGGATCGGCGACGTCGAGATCGCCGTGCAGCTCGAGACCAAGGGGCCCGAGCACTGCGAGCAGGTCGTCGCCGAGCTGTGCGCTGCCGGCTACTGGGTCACGCGGACCTGACACCGCTGTGTGTCCCGTCCGATCACGCAGGAGCCGCCGATCGTCAGCCCTCGAAGGGCTTCGCCGCGGTGATCGTCACCGTGATGGCCGCGCCGTTCGGCGCCGCGTAGGTGACCGTGTCGCCCACCGCCTGCCCGTTGATCGCCGCGCCGAGGGGTGACTTCTCGGAGTAGACGTCGATGTCCGTCCCGCCGGCGACCTCGCGGGAACCGAGCAGGAACACCATCTCGTCGCCCGCGACGACCGCGGTGACGACCATGCCGGGCTCGACGACGCCGTCGTCCTTCGCCTGGCCGATCACCGCGTTCTCGAGCTTGGCCTTGAGCTCGCGGATGCGGGCCTCGTTCTTGGCCTGCTCCTCGCGAGCGGCGTGGTACCCGCCGTTCTCCTTGAGGTCTCCCTCGTCGCGGGCGGTCGCGATCTTTTGCGAGATGTCGCTGCGCCCTGCTCCCGAGAGGTGCTCGTACTCGGCCTTCAGACGGTCGTACGCCTCCTGGGTGAGCCAGGTCGCGTGTGTGGTCTCCGCCACGTCGTCTCCTCTCCTGGTGAATCCTGTCGAAACCCCGAGAACGCCGCGTGAGCACGCGACCCGGTCTCAGCCGTCGGGACTGGCGCCGTGCACCGTCCGGTCGCGTCGACCCGAGGTCGCGCCGGTCCGGCGCCCTGCATGAATCCGTCAGGCTACCAATTCCCCGCCGACGAGAGAAAGGCGCCGGACGGGCGGTGTCCGCTGGTCAGCCGCCCGAGCCCACGAGCTCGCACGTGCTGACCTCGCCGGTGACGGCGAGCTCCTGGGTCGACAGCGACGCCGTGTAGCGCTGGGAGCTCTTCGCGGCGGGTCCGATCGTCACGGTCTTCACGCCGACCTCGGTGAAACCGGAGCTCAGCGCGACGACGGTGCAGCGCACCGTGCTGGCCGGCGCCTTGGTGACGTCGAACGTGACGTCGATCCGGTCCGGGCCCTTCACGTCGTACCCCACGGGTGTCCACTGCACCGGGTCGCGGAGGACCCCGGAACCGACCCACGCGATCACGGCCACCGCGGCCACGATGAGGCCCGCGAGCGCGAGCCGCACCTGGCGTCGGCGTGCGGGTGTCGGAGGACGCCCGTAGCGTCCTTCGGGGACCGTCGCGGTGTCGTCCACGGGCTCGTCCACGGCGTCGTCCTCCTGTCGGGTGCGTCGTCGGTCCGGTGACGGTCGTCTCCGGACC
>DATKTF010000119.1:0-4989 GCA_035531255.1 Cellulomonadaceae bacterium | reverse complement strand
GACCGGACGCGACCGGACGCGGTCGAGCCCCGGCGGGGGATGATCGGGACATGCCGATACCTGCCCGCACGCCGGGAACGCTGACCCCGACGACCGTCGCCGCGATCCGCACCCTCGCCGACGACGCCACCCGGCACGACGGCGTCGCCCCGCTCTCCGAGCAGCCGCTGCTGTGGCTCACGGACCCCGCGTCGTCCGTCGTGCACCTGATGGTCGGCGGCGCGACGGCCGATCGCCCGCTGCTGGGCTACGCGCAGGTCGACCTCGCGGTCCCCGGCACGGTCTCCGCCGAGCTCGTGGTCGCACCCGCGGCGCGGCGACGCGGGATCGGGACGGCACTGCTCGCCGCGGTCGTGCACGAGGCCGAGGAGCACGCGCCCGACGCACCGGCCGGACGGGGCCCGTCGACCACGACGCCCCACCGGGCCGTCCAGGTCTGGGCGCACGGCGACCTCCCGGCCGCCCGCCACCTCGCAACCGGGGCGCGGATGACCGTGGTCCGCGAGCTGTGGCAGATGCGCCTCGACCTGACCGCCGGCCCTGCGCTCGCGGAGCCCGACCTCCCGGCGGGCGTGACCGTCCGCGCCTTCGTGCCCGGCGCGGACGAGGACGCGTGGTGCCGCGTCAACGCCCGCGCGTTCGCGTCCCACCCCGAGCAGGGCCGGCTGACCCCGGCGGACGTCGACGCGCGCGAGCGCGAGCCGTGGTTCGACCCGGCGGGCTTCCTGCTGGCCGAGCGCGACGGGGCGCTCGTCGGCTCGGCGTGGACCAAGGTGCATCCGGCGGGGGCGCTCGGCGCGGCGCCCGTCGGCGAGCTGTACGCGCTGGGCATCGACCCGGACGCCCAGGGGCAGGGCCTCGGCGGCACGCTCACGGCCCTCGCTCTCGCGCGCCTGCGCGCCCGCGGGTTGCGTAGCGTCGTCCTGTACACCGAGGCCGACAACACCGCTGCGGTGCGCACCTATCGGCGCGCCGGGTTCACGCGATCCGCCGTGGACGTGATGTACGGGTCCCTCTCCACCGGCACACCGTCAGGTGACACCATGGGCGGATGACCACCGCACCGTCGTCGAGGCCCCCCCTTGCCCGGGAGCTCGCCCAGCGCATCGCCGAGCACATCGCCGCCGAGGAGCAGGACCCGCCGTTCACGGAGTCCGCCCGGACGAGCGCGCCGCTGCCCGAGGGTCGGTTCCTCGACCGGGAGCTGAGCTGGTTGGCGTTCAACCAGCGCGTGCTCGAGCTCGCCGAGGACGACACCCAGCCGTTGCTCGAACGCCTGCGGTACCTGGCGATCTTCGCGTCGAACCTGGACGAGTTCTTCATGGTGCGCGTCGCCGGGCTCAAGCGACGCATCGCCACCGGTCTCGCCGTCACGTCCGCGTCGGGTCGGAGCCCGCGCCAGGTGCTCGAGGCCATCAGCGAACGGGCCCACGAGCTCACGGCCCGGCACGCCGCGGTGTTCGCGGACCGGGTGCAGCCTGCCCTGGCGGCCGAGGGCATCACGTTGGTGCGCTGGGACGACCTCGGCCCCGACGAGCAGGAGCGGCTGCACAAGTACTTCCGTCGACGCATCTTCCCCGTGCTGACGCCCCTCGCCGTCGACCCGGCGCACCCGTTCCCGTACATCTCCGGGCTCTCGCTGAACCTGGCCGTCGTGGTGATGAACCCGGCCACCGGCAAGGAGCACTTCGCGCGGGTCAAGGTGCCGCCCCTGCTGCCCAGGTTCATCGCCGTCGACGCGACCGGCAAGCCGAGTGCTCCCGGCACCCCGTCCCGAGATGCCGGCCCGATGTCGTTCGTCCCGCTCGAGGACGTCATCTCCGAGCACCTCGACCACCTGTTCCCCGGGATGGACGTGCTCGAGCACCACACGTTCAGGGTCACCCGCAACGAGGACGTCGAGGTCGAGGAGGACGACGCCGAGAACCTCCTGCAGGCGATGGAGAAGGAGCTGCTCCGGCGGCGCTTCGGCCCGCCGGTGCGGCTCGAGCTCGCGACCGGGATCACCCCGCGCACGCGCGAGCTCCTCGTGCGTGAGCTCGGGGTCGCCCCGGAGGAGGTCTACGAGGTCCCGGCACCGCTCGACCTCACCGGCCTGAACCTCATCGCGGACCTCGACCGCCCGGACCTGCAGTACCCGAGGTTCGTCCCGACCACGCACCGCCAGCTCGCGGAGGTCGAGTCGGCGACGCCGACCGACGTGTTCGCGGCGATCCGCACGCGCGACATCCTGCTGCACCACCCGTACGACTCGTTCTCGACCTCGGTGCAGACGTTCCTGCAGCAGGCCGCGGCGGACCCCCAGGTCCTCGCGATCAAGCAGACGCTGTACCGCACCTCGGGCGACTCGCCGATCGTCGACGCCCTGATCGACGCCGCCGAGGCCGGCAAGCAGGTGCTCGCCCTCGTCGAGATCAAGGCGCGGTTCGACGAGCAGGCCAACATCACGTGGGCGCGCAAGCTCGAGCAGGCCGGCGTGCACGTCGTGTACGGCATCGTCGGGCTCAAGACGCACTGCAAGCTCAGCCTGGTCGTCCGCCAGGAACCGGACGGCCTGCGCCGCTACTGCCACATCGGGACGGGCAACTACAACCCGAAGACCGCCCGGATGTACACCGACCTCGGGCTGCTGACGGTCGACCCCGAGGTCGGGCAGGACCTCACGCGCCTGTTCAACCAGCTCAGCGGGTACGCCCCCAAGTCGCGCTTCCACCGACTTCTCGTCGCCCCGCGCTCGGTGCGCACCGGACTGATCGAACGGATCGACCGCGAGGCCGCGTCCGCGCGTGCCGGTCTGCCGTCGGGCATCAAGATCAAGGTGAACTCGATGGTCGACGAGGACACCATGGACGCGCTGTACCGCGCGTCGCAGGCCGGGGTGCCGATCGATCTGCTGGTGCGGGGGATCTGTGCACTGCGGCCGGGGGTGCCGGGTCTGAGCGAGACGATCCGGGTGCGGTCGATCCTCGGACGGTTCCTCGAGCACTCGCGCATCTTCGCGTTCGCGAACGGGGTCTCCGACACCGGTGCCGAGGTCTTCATCGGCTCCGCGGACCTGATGCACCGCAACCTCGACCGACGCGTCGAGGCTCTCGTCCGCATCGCGGACCCCGACCAGGTGGCCGAGCTCGTCGAGCTGATGGACGAGTCGATGGACGACACGACGTCGAGCTGGCGTTTGCACGAGGACGGCCGGTGGGAACGCCATCACCTGGGTCAGGACGGCCCGCTCAAGGACCTCCAGTCGACGCTGATCCAGCGTCAGCGACGTCGACTGGGCATGAGCCGGTGAGCACCCCCGGCACCGCGCCCGCGAGTCCGATCGAGGCGGCAGGGGCCGTCGTCTGGCGCGAGCACAAGGGTGCGATCCAGGTGGCGCTCGTGCACCGTCCCCGGTACCGAGACTGGTCGTGGCCCAAGGGCAAGCTCGACCCCGGCGAGTCGACGCCGCAGGCCGCGGCGCGCGAGATCGCCGAGGAGACCGGCCACCCCGTCGTCCTCGGCATCCCCCTGCCCGGGTTGGAGTACGTGATCGCCGACGGCCGCACCAAGCGGGTGCACTACTGGGCGGCGCGGGTCGGCGGCAAGCGCGACGTCGCGGCACTGCGCGCGCGCCCGACGGTCCCCCGCGCCGCGCTCGAGGAGATCGACGACGTCCGGTGGGTCTCGATCGACGACGCTCGCCGTCAGCTCACGCGCACCGAGGACCGCGCGCCTCTCGAGGCGCTCGTCGCGCAGCTCGACCGGGGGCGGCTGCAGACCCGGGCCCTGGTGATCGCCCGCCACGCGAGCGCCCGGAAGCGATCGGGCTGGGAGGGGGACGAGCACGACCGACCGCTGACCCCGACCGGTCAGGTGCAGGCAAGGGCCCTGGTGCCCGTGCTGTCGGCCTTCGGCGTCCGCGCGGTCATCACGAGCCAGTGGGCCCGTTGCGCGATGACGATCGCCCCCTATGCCCTCGCGGCCGACATCGAGCCGCGCTCGTCCACGTTCCTCACCGAGGCGGACCACGAGCGGTCCCCGGGCCGGGTCGCCGCCGAGGTCCGGAACGCCCTCGAGAGGCACGACGACGTGGTCCTCTGCACGCACCGCCCGGTGCTGCCGACCGTTCTCGACGTGCTCGGGGAGCACGCGCGGCGCTCGGTCGCGAGCGCGCTGCCGATCGCGGACCCGTTCCTGCAGCCCGGCGAGGTGCTCGTCGCCCACGTCGCCTCGACCCCCAAGGGCCCACGCGTCATCGCGGTCGAGACCCACCTGCCGCCCGCCGAGTAGGCGGTTTCAGCCGAGCAGCGGTCTCAGGACCACGTACATGAGCGCCGCCACGAGCGCGGCGGCGGGGATCGTCAGCACCCACGCGAGCGCGATGTTCTTCGCGACGCCCCAGCGCACCGCCGACATCCGCTTGGTCGCTCCGACGCCCATGATCGCGGACGTGATCGTGTGCGTCGTCGAGATCGGCGCGTGGACCGGCGAGAACGCTGCCGTGTAGAGCACCACGGCCGAGACCGCCTCGGCGACGAAGCCGCGCGCCGGGTCGAGCTCGATGATGCGCCGACCCAGGGTCCGCATGATCCGCCAGCCGCCCGAGTACGTCCCGAGGGAGATCGCCGACGCCGCCGCGAGCTTGACCCACAGCGGGATCACCGTGCCGCTGTAGTGACCACCGGCGACGAGCGCGAGCACGATCACGCCCATGGTCTTCTGCGCGTCCTGCAACCCGTGACCGAGGGACATCGCCGCGGCCGACGCGGTCTGCGCGATCCGGAACCGTCGCGTCGTCTTCGACGGCGAGGATCGACGGAAGAGCCACAGCACGCCGAGCATCACGACGAACGCCAGGCCGAAGCCGACGATCGGCGAGACGACCATCGGGAGCACGACCTTGTCGAGGATCTTCTGCCAGTACACGTGGATCCCGGACGCGATGCCGACCCCGGTGAGCCCCCCGATCAGCGCGTGGGTCGACGACGACGGCAGCCCGAGCCGCCA
>DATKTF010000118.1:0-3129 GCA_035531255.1 Cellulomonadaceae bacterium | reverse complement strand
ACGTGGTGCTCGGTGGCGCGCTCGCGGATCCGGGTGGCGACGTGCCCCTGCCCCTTGGCCACCACGCGTGGCGCGCCGCTGCCGGGCTCGTAGCGCAGCGCGACGGCGACGTGGGTCGGGTTGACCAGGACGACGTCGGCGGTGGGGATCGCCGCCATCATGCGGTTGCGGCTCATAGCGAGCTGCTTGGAGCGGATCGCTCCCTTGAGCAACGGGTCACCGTCGGAGCGCTTGCTCTCGTCCTTGATCTCCTGGCGGGACATGCGCGTCTTCTTCCGGTTGCGCCGGATCACGACGACGACGTCCGCGGCGGCCAGCAGCAGGCCCGCGGCGACGGCGGTGCGCAGCAGCGACATCGCCCCGCCCCCCGCCTCGTCCAGCAGCGCCCGGACCGGGAGTCCGCCGGCGGACATCAGGGCCGGCGTCAGTCCCTTGACGGCGACGAACAGCACCAGCCCGACGACGCCCGTCTTGAGCAGGGACTTCGCGCCCTGCCACCAGGCCTGGGCGCCGAACAGCCGCTTGACCCCGCTCGTCGGGTTGAACTGCTTGAACGTCGGCTTGAGCCGCTTCATCGACGGGTGGATCCCGCCCTGGATCGCCGTCGCGACCACCGAGGCGAGAACGACGGCGATCATCATCGGCGAGACCGTCGACACAACGGTCGCCAGGCCGTCGCCGAGGAGCGTGACGGCACGCGCCGGGTCCGGCTGCGAGACGATCTGGCCGACCTCGGCGAGCTGGGTGCGCGCCGCGTCGGTCGCCCGGCCGATCACCATCGGCAGGGAGATCGCGGCGGCGCCGATGCCGAGCCACGAGCTGAGGTCCTGCGACTTCGTGAGCGACCCCTCGTCGCGGACCTTCTTCATCCGCTCCGGGGTGGCCTTCTCGGACTTCTCCTGGCCTTCCGAGCTCATCGGGCACCGCCCAGCAGCGTCGAGACCGACGTGTCGGCAAGACCGGCCACGATGCGCGGCAGGGCGAGCAGGGCGAGCGACCCGAAGCTCAGGGTCAGCAGGATCTTGAGCGGGAAGCCGAGGGCGAACGCGTTGAGCGCGGGTGCCACGCGGGTCAGCAGCCCGAGGCCGACATCGGCGAGGAACAGCACGACGATCAGCGGACCGGCGATCTGCAGCGCCGCGACGAACATCTGCGTGAGGCCGGAGGTCGCGAGGGTCGAGTACGTCCCGAGGTCGAGGGCCGCCCCGATCGGCAGGGCGTCGAAGGTCCGGACCAGTCCGCCGAGCACGAGCTGGTAGCCGTTCGACGCGAACAGCAGGACGATCGCGAGGAGCTGGTAGAGCCGGGAGAACTGGGCGCCGTTGGTCTGGCTCATCGGGTCGAAGGCCTGCGCCATCTGGAACCCGCCGAACAGGTCGATCAGGTTGCCCGCGGCCTGGACGGCGGAGAAGGCGAGAGCGACGAGGAACCCGAGCGCGAGCCCGATCACGGCCTGCAGCACGAGGTCGGCCACGAACCCGCCCGTGCTGAGATCCCGCCCGAGGTTCCCCGGCGGGAGGTGCGGTGCGACCGCGAGCGCGACGCCGAGGGAGAGCGCGGCCTTGATCGACCCGGGGATCGCCCCGTGCGAGAACGGTGGTGCGATCACGAGGAACGCGACGATCCGCACCCCGGCGAGCATCACGAGCTGGACCGCGGCGAGCGAGAACGTGAGGGCCACGGGTCAGCCACCGCCGAGGAGGGTGGGGATCCGGTCGAAGAGCTGCTGGGTGAAGGTCACCATCTCGGAGATCATCCAGTGACCGGCGATCACGAGCGCGAGCGCGACCGCGATCGCCTTCGGGACGAAGCTGAGAGTGACCTCCTGGATCTGCGTCACCGACTGCACGAGCGACACGGTGAACCCGACGACCAGGGCCGTGACGAGGATCGGCGCCGCCAGCTTCGCGGCGATGATGATCGCGGACATCGCGATGTCGAGGACGGCGTTGGTGTTCATCGCGGGCTCACCGATAGCTTCCGACGAGCGCCGTGACGATCAGTCCCCAGCCGTCCACGAGGACGAACAGCAGGATCTTGAACGGCAACGACACCATCACCGGAGGCAGCATCATCATGCCCATCGACATCAGCGCCGAGGAGACCACCAGGTCGATCACGAGGAACGGCACGAAGATGACGAACCCGATGATGAACGCCGAGCGGAGCTCGGAGAGCATGAACGCCGGGATCAGCGTGGTCATCGGGACCGCCGCCTCGTCCTGAGGGTTCGGGAGGTTCGCCGAGCGCGTCATCAGCGCGAGGTCCTCCTGGCGGGTCTGCTTGAGCATGAAGGTCCGCAGCGGCTGCTGACCGGTCTCGACGGCCTGCGAGAACGTGACGTCCCCGTGCAGGTAGGGCTGCAGCCCGGTGTCGTTCACCTGGCTGAGCACCGGTCCCATGATGAAGAGGCTGAGGAAGAGCGACAGGCCCGCGATCACCTGGTTCGGCGGCACCCCCTGGAGGCCCATCGCGTTCCTGGTGAGCGCCAGCACCACGAAGATCTTGGTGAAGCTCGTCATCATCAGCAGCAGCGACGGCGCGACCGACAGCAACGTGATGCCGAGCAGGACGACGATCGAGCTGTTCGGCGTCCCGTCGACGCCGTTGATGCCGATCGTGATCGTGCCGGGACCGCCGGGCGTGGCCGGATCGGTGGGCGTGACCGGAGCGGTGGGAGCGGCCGGCACGACGAGCGCCACCGTCGACTCCCGGCGCAGGAGGTCGGTCGGCCGGGTCACGGACGCGACCGGCAGGACGACCGGCACGGCGGCCGGCAGGGCGACCGGTACGGCGAGCGGCACGGTGACCGGCACGGCGACCGGCACGGTGCGAGGTGCCGCACTGGCTCCGGAGGCGCCGACGGTCACGCCCAGCAGGACGACGCCGAGCAGCACGAGAAGACCCGCGACGAGGCGCCGCAGGCGCGTGCGCTCGACGACGGGTGCGGAGGCGGACGGGCTCACCGGCGCACTGCCCGGGCGGCGCGTCGCCACGTCGACGGAGCGAGGATGGACCCGTCGAGCGGTCCGCCGGTCTGGCCGATCGCGATCGGCACGACGCCCGCGGTACCACGGTCCTCGGTGCCACGGTCGCGCGTGCCGAGATCGAGCGAACCCAGATCGATCT
>DATKTF010000117.1:0-2598 GCA_035531255.1 Cellulomonadaceae bacterium | reverse complement strand
GGCCTCGTCGAAGGCGACCGGCACGGTGATCCGCACGTTGTTGCCGTCCAGGCTGAACAGCGGGTGCGGGGTGACGCTCACCGTGATGACCAGGTCGCCCGCCGGGGCGCCGGACTCACCGGGCTGCCCCTTGCCGCGCAGCCTGATCTTCTGCCCGTCGCTCACGCCGGCCGGGACCCGCGTGGTGACGTTGCGTCCGTCCACCGACAGCGTCACGGTCGACCCGGACGCGGCCTGACGGAACGGCAGCGTCGTCGTCGCGGTGACGTCGCCACCCCGACGCGGTTGACGGAAACCGCCACCGCCCCCGAACATCCCACCGAGAAGGTCCTCGAACCCGCCGCCCTGCGTCGAGTACCGCACCCGACCACCGCCGGGTGCGCCGCCGCCACCGAACATCCCGCCGAAGAGGTCTTCGAAGCCGCCGGAACCGCCGGCGCCGCCCGCGCCCGCGGAGAAGCGCGGCCCGCCCGCCATCGCACGGAGCTGGTCGTACTGCGCGTGCTGCTCGGGGTCCGAGAGCACCGCGTAGGCCTCGCCGACCTCCTTGAAGCGCTCCTCGCTCTTGGCGTCCCCCGGGTTGTGATCCGGGTGCAACGTCCGGGCGAGCTTGCGGTACGCCTTCTTGATCGTCGCCGCATCAGCGTCCTTGGGGACGCCGAGCACGGCGTAGAAGTCCTTCTCGATCCAGTCCTGGCCGCTCATGACGCCTCCTTCCGCTGATCGTGCCACTCACCTGCCACGGGCCACTCACCTGCCGCGACCTCCGTGCTCAGGCCTCCGGCTCCGCGACCGCGACGCGCGCCGCGCGCACGATCCTGTCGCCGACCTTGTAGCCGTCCTGGAGCACCTGGACGACGGTCGGGCCGGTGACGTCCGCCGAGTGCTGGTGCATCAGGGCCTCGTGCACCTTCGGGTCGAACTCCTCGCCGACCTCGCCGTAGCGCTGCACCTCGAAGCGGCTGAGCACCTGCTCGAGCTTCTCGGCGATCGACGCGAACGGGCTCCCCGCGAGCTCGCCGTGCTGGCGGGCCAGCGCGATGTCGTCGAGCACGGGGATCAGCGCCTCGGCGATCTGCACCACCGTCTGGTCACGCGCGACGGACCGGTCACGGTCCACGCGCTTGCGGTAGTTCACGTACTCGGCCTGGAGCCGCAGGAGGTCGTCGAGGCGCTCCGCGGCCAACGTCTCGGCGAGCGCGAGGGCGGTGTCCTCGACCGGCTCCTCGCCGACCTCGGTCAGCGCCTCCGGCTCGAAGTCCAGGTGCGCCAGCGGGTCGGCCGGGGTGGTCGGCTCGCGCAGCTCGCCCGTCTCCGGGTCGAGTCGTCGCTTGTCGGTGAAGCGCGGCGCCCCCTCGGGGTCGGGCGTGCCCGACCCCGAGGCGCCAGTGGTGTCGTCGCTCACTTGGACTCGTCCACGATCTCGGCGTCGACGATGTCCTCGTCGTCGCCGGCCTTGCCCGACGCCGGGGTGTCGGCACCTGCGGCGGCCTCGGCCTGGCTCGCGGCGTCGGCGGCGTACAACGCCTCGCCGATCTTCTGGCTGACGGTCACGAGCGTCGCGTGCTTCGTCTTCACGGCCTCGATGTCGTCGCCCGCGAGCGCCGTCTTGAGCTCGGCCATCGCGCCCTCGACCTCGGTCTTGACGTCGGCGGGAACCTTCTCGGCGTTGTCCGCGAGCACCTTCTCCGTCGAGTACACGAGCTGCTCGGCCGTGTTGCGGGTCTCGGCCTCCTCGCGGCGCTGGTGGTCCTCGGCGGCGTGCGCCTCGGCCTCCTTGATCATGCGGTCGATCTCGTCCTTCGGCAGGGCGGACCCACCGGTGATCGTCATCGACTGCTCCTTGTTCGTGCCGCGGTCCTTGGCGGACACGTGCACGATCCCGTTCGCGTCGATGTCGAACGTGACCTCGATCTGCGGCACCCCGCGCGGGGCGGGCGCGATCCCGGTCAGCTCGAAGGTGCCCAAGGGCTTGTTGTCCCGCGCGAAGTCGCGCTCGCCCTGGAACACCTGGATCAGCACCGACGGCTGGTTGTCGTCCGCGGTCGAGAAGATCTCCGAGCGCTTGGTCGGGATGGCCGTGTTGCGCTCGATCAGCTTGGTCATCACGCCGCCCTTGGTCTCGATGCCGAGCGACAGGGGGGTGACGTCGATGAGCAGGACGTCCTTGCGCTCGCCCTTGATGACGCCGGCCTGGAGCGCGGCCCCGACGGCCACGACCTCGTCCGGGTTGACGCCCTTGTTCGGCTCCTTGCCCCCGGTGAGCTCGCGCACGACGTCGGCCACGGCCGGCATGCGGGTCGATCCGCCGACGAGCACCACGTGGTCGATGTCCGCGAGCTTGACACCCGCGTCGCGGATGACGTTGTGGAACGGGGCCTTGGTGCGCTCGAGAAGGTCAGCGGTCATCTGCTGGAACTGGGCGCGGGTGAGCTTCTCGTCGAGGTGGATCGGGCCGTTCTCCGACATCGACAGGTACTGCATCGAGATGCTCGTGCTGGTCGAGGACGAGAGCTCCTTCTTGGCCTGCTCGGACGCCTCGCGCAGACGCTGCAGCGCGATCTTGTCCTTGGAGAGGTCCACGCCGCTCGAGTTCTT
>DATKTF010000116.1:0-3847 GCA_035531255.1 Cellulomonadaceae bacterium | reverse complement strand
AACGACCGAGCGCGGACACGACGATCAGCCTGGGCCACTTCGACACGGCTGAACCCGAGTCGCTGGTGCCGATCGGGCTCACGGCGGACGAGGTCGCTGCCGTCTCGGCCTTGCCGCGTAGCTCGGCCCTGCTGATCATGCAGCGAGGTCCGAGCTCAGGCGCCCGGTTCCTCCTCGACGCGGAGCGGACCGTTGCCGGGCGCAGCCCCTCCGCGGACATCTTCCTCGACGACGTGACGGTCTCGCGCAAGCATGCCGAGTTCGTGCGCGAGCTCGACGACTTCGTCGTGCGTGACGTCGGCTCGCTCAACGGCACCTACGTGAACCGCAACCGGATCGACTCGGTCGTACTGAACGCGGGTGACGAGGTGCAGATCGGCAAGTACCGCATGACGTTCCACCCGAGCCCGGCGCGTGACCACCAGCGGCAGGACGACGCCGCAGACGGCTCGTGAGCACAGCCCGACCCGAGCGATCCCTCGGGCCTGCGACGCGCCGGACGGAGCCCGACAGCGTGGGAGCGGACCGGACGCCGGCCCCGATCGTCGAGAACGAGCGGTGGCCCCGGGGCATCTCGCGGCACGCGACGATGCGCATCTCGGACGTCCTCGCAGCCCTACGGATCGAGTTCCCTGCGGTCACGAACTCCAAGCTCCGCTTCCTCGAGGAGCACCGCCTGATCGAACCGGTCCGGACGCCGTCCGGCTATCGGCAGTACAGCCCCGCGGATGTCGAGCGGCTGCGGTACGTGCTGCGTGAGCAACGGGACCGCTACCTGCCCCTCAAGGTGATCGGTGAACAGCTCGACGCACTCGATGCCGGAGCCGAAGACGCGACTCTGCTGCATGCGCGCCTGGCGACGCAGGACGGGGTCGCCTACCGACCGTCCGGCACGGGTCGTCTGACGGCTGCCGCCCTCGCCGAGGACGCCTCGGTCGCACCGGAGCTCGTCGACGAGCTCGTGGCGGCCGGTGTGCTGCGTCCCGACCCGGGTGGACGATTCGAACCGTGGGCGCGCGAGATCGTGGTGCTCGCGGGATCGCTCGGGGACTTCGGGATCGACGCCAGGCACCTCCGCTCGTTCCGCGCTGCGGCCGAGCGTCAGGTCGACCTCGTCGAGCAGGTCGTTGCACCCCTTCGTGGGCAGACGTCGACCTCGGCGCGGGCCCATGCGGGCACGGTCGCAGCGGAGCTCGGCGAGCTGTGCGCGCGCCTGCACACGGCTTTCGTCCGAGCCGGCGTCGCGGATGTCGCTCCCTGACGTGCGCGGCAGGCTCCGCCACGCCGACCGCCTCGCGTCTCACGGCGACGACGCGCCCACGGGCACGTAGCGTGGTGCCATGGCGAACGGCGAGGAGCTCGTGACGGTCGAGGTCGTGGGCGTGCGCCAGCACGTCGCTGCGGACGAGCTCGTCGTGCTGCTGTTCGACCCCGCGTCGGCACTCGTGGTGCCGATCCTGGTCGGGCCGGCGGAAGCCAATGCGATCGCGACGTTCCAGGCCGGCGTCGTCCCGCCCCGACCGATGACGCACGACCTGATCTGTTCGCTTCTCGACGCGTGCGACACCGAGCTCGTGCAGGTCGAGATCACGAGTCTCATCGCGGGGGTCTTCCACGCCGTGCTCGTCCTCTCGAACGGGAGACGTGTCGACTCGCGCGCGTCCGACGGCATCGCTGTCGCTCTCCGGAAGGGCTGCCCGGTGATGTGCTCGGCCGTGATCGTGGCCATCGCCGGCGTCGAGGTCACCTCGGCAGGGGCCGAGGAGCACGAGGTCGAGCAGTTCCGGGAGTTCCTCGAGCACGTCGCACCGGAGGACTTCGAGACAGGTACCGAGCCCGGTGGGAACGAGCCCCCGCCGGTGGATCCTTCACCTTCCGGTTGAAGGTGAGACACGCGTGTCGCGACACGCCGAAATCCCTCGGAGCCCGCGTCGTTGACGCCCCCTGTGGCCGGGCCTAGCGTTCAGGTAGTCATCCTCCCCGAATCACGGGCGTGCAGTTCGCACGTACGCCGACCAGGAGGAACGCATCCGCCGTGCGGTGTGATGCACCAGTGGAGCGGAGGACGCGTGAGCGGCAGCGGTGACAGCATCGAGGCCTCCGGCGGCATCCCGCAGCGGGCTCAGGGCCTGCTCTTCGGCGACGAGCTCCCGGACCTCGACACGACGACGGGCTATCGCGGGCCCACGGCCTGCCGCGCAGCGGGGATCACCTACCGTCAGCTCGACTACTGGGCACGGACCGGACTCGTCGAACCGACGGTCAGGCCGGCGACGGGATCGGGGACGCAGCGGCTGTACAGCTTCCGCGACATCCTGGTGCTCAAGGTGGTCAAGCGACTCCTCGACACGGGCGTCTCGCTCCAGCAGATCCGTACGGCGGTGTCGCACCTGCGCGAGCGCGGCGTCGACGACCTCGCCCAGATCACGCTCATGAGCGACGGAGCGAGCGTGTACGAGTGCACGTCGGCCGACGAGGTCATCGACCTCGTCCAGGGCGGGCAAGGGGTGTTCGGCATCGCGGTCGGTCGTGTGTGGCGCGAGGTCGAGGGCACGTTGGCCGCTCTGCCGACCGAGCGCGCGGATGGCGACAGCCCGGTCGGGGCGTCGGACGGGTCGGCGCCGGACGAGCTGAGTCTGCGTCGTCAGGCTCGTACCGCAGGCTGACGGGTTGCGGGACAGGTGAGCGCGCGGTGGCCGATCATCGCGCGCCGCCGTATGGTGCTGGTCAGCGAGGCGCACGAAGCGCACGTTCGAGCAGGGCGTCGAACACTGTGGCAAGACCGGCAGAGGCCCTGCTCGGCCACGTGTGCACCGGGCGCGCAGCACCCTGGGCCTGCTGGAGGGCAGCCCGCTCGGGGATGCTCGGCGCGAGGACCAACGGGCCGTAAAGACCACGAAGCTCCTCGATCCGATAGCTCTGCTCGGTCGATCGGGCCTGCACCCGATTGACGACGATGCCCAACGGCTGCAGGGACGGCGCAGGACCACGTCTCAGCTCGTCGATCGTGCGGAGCGCGCGTCCCACCGCCATCACGGAGAACAGCCCGGGTTCGGTCACGACCGCGGCGCGGTCGCACGCCCGGAGCCCGGCCCGCGTCAGTCCCCCGAGCGAGGGCGGGCAGTCGACCAGGACGAGCTCGTAGCCCGAGAGCCACGACAGCGCGTAGGTCAGGCGATCGAGCTCGCCGGCGTCTCCATCCGGACCATCGTGTGCCGCCGAGCTCGCCGATCCCGGGAGGACGTCAAGTCCTTCCGAGGCCCACCCGCTCGACACGACCGAGCCGCGAACCGTCTCGGGTGACGGGTCGGCCAGGACCCCGGCGACGTCGGCGATCCCCGACTGCGCGACGCCGAGAGCCATCGTGCAGTCGGCCTGGGGATCGAGATCGACGACGAGGGTCGGGATGCCATGGGCGAGAGCGGAGGACGCGAGCCCGAGCGTGACCGACGTCTTGCCGACGCCGCCCTTGAGGCTGCACACACCGAGGACCAGCACGGGTACACCGTAGTCGTGCGCGGCCGGACCTAGCACAATCGCGGTGGGCGTCGAGTGGGGCATAGCCACGCGGAGCGTGCGTGGCGCCCACGGTCCGGAACGGGCCGAGCCGGACGACGTCGCCGCGCTAGCGTGGGCGTCCTCGATCCTCACGAGGGGTGAGCCGTGTTCTCGAAGATCCTTGTCGCCAACCGCGCCGAGATCGCCGTGCGCGCGTTCCGTGCGGCGTACGAGCTCGGCACGCGGACGGTCGCGGTGTTCCCGCACGAGGACCGGAACTCGGTTCACCGCCTCAAGGCCGATGAGTCGTACCCGATCGGAACGGCCGGTCATCCGGTCCGGGCGTATC
>DATKTF010000115.1:0-2140 GCA_035531255.1 Cellulomonadaceae bacterium | reverse complement strand
CGTACTTCAGTTGCCGTAGGATCCACAAGGTGTCGCGAACCGATCGCCAGCCCAGGCAGCGCCTCGCCCCCGAGGAGCGCCGTGACGCGATCACGGCGGCCGCGGCAACCGCCTTCACCGCGCACCCGTACGACGAGGTTGCGCTCGCGACGATCGCCGCCGCCGCGGGCGCGTCCGAGGCACTCGTCTACCGGTACTTCGACGGCAAGGCGGACCTGTACGCGACGGTGGTGCGGCTCGCGATCGACCGGCTCGTCGCCCGGCAGGCCGAGGCTCTCGCGGCGCTGCCCGCCGGGGTGTCGGCCCGCGACAGGGTACGCACGTCGCTCCTGGTCTACCTCGATCACGTTCGCGAGCAGCCGACCGCCTGGGCGGCACACCTGCTCGCACTCGGCGCCGAACCCGAGCCCGCCGCGCGGATCCGCCGGGACGCCCGACGCGACGACGTCGACCGTCTGCGGGACCTCCTGCTTCCCGACCAGGGTGCGCGGCACGAGTACGCACTCTGGGGGTTCTTCGGGTTCCTCGACGCCGCCTGCCTGCACTGGGTCGCGACCGGCTGCCCCGAGGCCGACCGCTGGTCGCTGATCGACGCGGCCCTCGGCGCACTCGAGGGCGCTCTCGGCGACTGGGGGAGGTAGTCCACGGCGAGTCTGACCGACCGTCCGGCGTGTCCCGGATGGCCGACCGCCGCGAAGGACAGGACGATGCGTCCATGTCAGCGACCTCGCGGCGCGATGCGCGGCTCCGCCGGAACTGGGACAACCAGGCCTCGTCCTACGACAGCACGATGGCGCGTATCGAGAACCGCCACCTCGTCTCCAGCCGGTCGTGGTTGTGCGGGCAAGCGGTCGGCGCGACGCTCGAGGTCGCGGTGGGAACCGGGCGGAACCTCGCGCACTACCCCGACGGCGTCCGGCTCGTGGGGGTCGAGTGGAGCACGTCGATGCTCGAGGTCGCCGGGCGTCGAGCCGACGCGCTCGGCCGGTCGGCCGACCTCCACCACGGCGACGCGCAGGACCTCCCATTCCCGGACGCGCACTTCGACACCGTGGTCTGCACGTACGCGCTGTGCGGCATCCGTGACGACGTGCGAGCCCTTGCGGAGATGGCCCGCGTGCTGAGACCCGGGGGCCTCCTGCTCCTCGCCGATCACGTCGGATCGTCCGTCTGGCCGGTGTGGGTGCTCCAGCTGCTCGTCGACGGCTTCAGCGTCCCGCTGCAGGGTGAGCACTACCGCCGTCGACCGTTGCGTCACGTCCGCGCGCTCGGCTTCGAGGTGGAGCGGCACGAGCGGACCTCTCTCGGCATCATCGAGATGCTTGCGGCCCGCAAGCCGACCACCTGAGCTGCGCCGCGCCGTCGACCCCTGCCGACGCCCGACCCACCGGTGAGCTCCGGTCCCGCTCGCCGTCCCGCTCCCAGGTCGTTCGCGTACGATCCCCGGGTCGGGTCGCGCGCGAGGCGCACCGGCACACCGGACGGATCGGGAGCGAGCGGATGCAGGACGTCACTGCGGGATGCGGGGTGGCCACGATGGCCTGCTCGGGCACACGCACGTCCCTCGTCACGCACCTCTGACCCACCTCCGGTCGCGCGCCGATCTCGCCTCCTCCGGCGATCGCGTGCTCGACGGATGAGGGCGGTCGGGCCGGCGTGGCGTCGCCCCCAGCCCTGCCGCCAGCGGCTCCGGGTGCCGTGACGGCACCGGGTGCGCGGCGCGTCGCGGTGCCTTGTGCACGCGGCGCCCCGGCCAGCGGCCCCCGACGTACCGGAAGCCGAGAAGCCCCATGATCCCCCTGACCGAGAACCAGATCCGCGCGTGCTTCGTCAACGCCTCCCGCCGTGAGGCGGCACAGGCGACCCTCCCCGATCTAGGCGCGCTCCGCTGGGACCGCCTCGACTACCTCGGGTGGCGTGACCGCAAGGCCCCGCTTTCCGCCTACGTCGTGCTCGAGCTCGACGGCACACCCACGGGCGTGCTGCTCCGTTCCAGCGACACGGTTTCGGGCCGCCGACGCACCAAGGCCATGTGCGCCTGGTGCCAGGACGTGATCGTCACCGACGACGTCACGCTGTACGTCGCCCGCCGGGGCGGTGCCGTCGGTCGACGCGGCGACACGATCGGCACGCTGATCTG
>DATKTF010000114.1:0-3222 GCA_035531255.1 Cellulomonadaceae bacterium | reverse complement strand
GGCGCCGTGAGCCGCAGACCGGTGAGGACCATCCCGTCGTCCCGCGCCGTCGAGGCCCGCTGCGACGCGAAACCGGTGCGGTGCAGGGCCGCGAACAGGAAGTCCCCGCTGCGGTCGCCGGTGAACATGCGTCCCGTACGGTTCGCACCGTGCGCCGCAGGGGCGAGGCCGACGACGACGATCCGGGCGTGCGGGTCGCCGAACCCCGGCGTGGGTCGCGCCCAGTAGGTCTCCTGCCGGTACGACGCGCGCCGCTCCTCGGCGACGCGCTCACGCCACTCGACGAGCCGCGGGCACGCCCGGCACCGCACCACGAGCGCGTCGAGCTCCTCGACCGTCCGTGCCTCGCCGGATCGCTGCGGGAAGTCGGCCTCGAGGTCCACGCGCGCCACTGTGCCACCTCCGTGGCAGCACGGCGTCGCTTGGCTCCTACCAGGAGCATCGTTGACCGAGCCAGACCGTCGGACCATTGCTAGGGTCGGAATCGACCACTGCTTCACCCGAAGGACTGGTCACGAGCGGCGACGGGGCGCCACGTCCGTCGTCGCCCGACGCCCGGACCCGCACGTCGGCGCGGCGGTCCTGATCGACCCCCGCGCGCAGGTCCGTCGGCGGTCGCGACGGGAGGTGCGCGCATGACCGGGACGCAGGTGTCCGCTCCCCGCCCGTCGACGCCCGGCGGTCCGGCCGAGCCCCTCACCTCGCCCGAGCTCGACGCCGTGCTGTTCGACATGGACGGCGTCATCACCGACACCGCCACGGTGCACGCGCTCGCCTGGAAGCGGCTGTTCGACGACTTCCTCGCCGTGCGGGTGTCCGAGGACGACACGACCGCGAGACCCGGCGTCGACCGGAGCTGGGCGCGGCCCTTCGACCTGGGCGAGGACTACTGCCGGTACGTCGACGGCAGGCCGCGGTACGACGGCGTGGAGAGCTTCCTGAGGTCACGCTCGATCTCCCTCCCGTACGGGCACGACGACGACCCGCCCACCGCGATCACCGTGTGCGGCCTCGGCAACCGCAAGGACGGGTACGTGAAGACCTGGCTCACCGAGAACCAGGTGCGGACGTACCCCGGGACCATGACGTTCATCGCGGACCTCCACGCGGCGGGCATCCGCACCGCGGTGTTCTCCTCGAGCTGCAACGCGGAAGGCGTGCTGACCAGCGCGGACGTGATCGACCTGTTCGACGTCCGCGTCGACGGCACCGACCTGAGCCGCCTCGGGATCCCCGGCAAGCCGCACCCGGCGATGCTCTGGGAGACCGCGTCACGGATCGGCGTCGAGCCCGATCGGGCCGCGATCGTCGAGGACGCGACGTCCGGGGTGCAGGCGGGCAGGGACGGGGGGTTCGCGTTCGTCATCGGGATCGACCGCGGCACCTGCTACGGGAGCAGCGACGGTGAGGCGTGCCGACGTGGACTCCTCGCAGCGGGCGCGAGCGTGGTCGTGGACGACCTCTCCGAGGTGAGGGTGACCGGACGGAGGTTGGTCGTCGGTCCTGAGGCCGGGCCCGACGCGAGCGCACCATGAGCGACTGGACCCTCGTCTTCGACGGGTACGACCCGACGCTCGAAGGTCACCGCGAGGCCCTGTGCACCCTCGGGAACGGGTACGTCGCGACGCGCGGCGCGAGCCCCGACGCGGTCGCCGACGGCGTGCACTACCCCGGCACCTACCTGGCCGGTGGCTACGACCGTCAGTCGACCGAGGTCGCCGGCCGGACGATCGAGAACGAGTCGCTCGTCAACGTCCCCAACTGGCTGCCGCTGACGTTCCGCGCCGACGGCGGCCCGTGGTTCCGGCTCGACGACGTCGAGGTCCTCGACTACCGGCAGGAGCTCGACGTCGGGCGCGGGGTGCTGCGGCGCGTGCTCCGGTTCCGGGACGACCACGGCCGCACGACGCGCTGGTCCGAGCGGCGCCTGGTCAGCATGGCCGACCCCCACCTCGCCGGGCTGAGCGTCGTGCTCACCGCCGAGGACTGGTCGGGCCGGCTGACGGTGCGATCCGCGATCGACGGCAGCGTGACGAACACGGGCGTGCCGCGCTACCGCGACCTCGCGCACGAGCACCTCGACGTCCTCGTGCAGGACCACGTCGGCACGGACACCGTGCTGCTCCGCTGCCGCACCAAGCAGTCGATGCTCGGCATCGCGCAGGCGGCGCGCACCCGGCTCTACCGGGACTCGGCCGAGATCGGCGGCGACCACGAGACCTACGTCGTCGACGGCGTGGTCGCCCACGAGGTCTCGTGCGACATCGCGGTGGGCGCCCCGGTCACCGTCGAGAAGATCGTCTCGATCTACACCTCGCGGGACCGGGCGATCAGCGAGCCCCGGCTCGAGGCCACCGGGGCCGTGGCCCGCGCCGGCAGGTTCGACGACCTCCTTGCGGCCCACGCCCTCGCCTGGAAGGAGCTCTGGGCCGCGTGCGACGTCCAGGTCGACCACCGCGACGGCGAGCAGATCCAGCTCAAGGTGCGGGTGCACATCTTCCACCTGCTGCAGACCGCGTCCCCGCACACCGGCGACCTGGACGTCGGTATCCCCGCTCGCGGCTGGCACGGCGAGGCGTACCGCGGGCACATCTTCTGGGACGAGGTCTTCGTCTTCCCCTACCTGAGCCTGCACCTGCCGACGCTGAGCAGGTCGCTGCTCGAGTACCGGTACCGGCGGCTCCCCGAGGCCCGCCGCGCCGCCCGCGCGGCCGGGTTCGACGGCGCCATGTTCCCGTGGCAGAGCGGCAGCAACGGACGCGAGGAGAACCAGCTGCTGCACCTCAACCCGGTGTCGGGGCGCTGGGTCCCGGACAACACGCACCGCCAGCACCACATCAACTCGACGATCGCCTACAACATCTGGCGCTACCACCAGGTCACCGCGGACCACGAGTTCATGTACTCCTACGGCGCGGAGATGCTGTTCGAGATCGCACGGTTCTGGGCGAGCATCGCGCACTACGACCCGATGACCGACCGCTACGCGATCACCGGCGTCATGGGTCCCGACGAGTTCCACACCGCCTACCCGGGCGCGGACCCCGACACCGCCGGCGGGATCGACAACAACGCCTACACGAACGTGATGGCGTCGTGGGTGCTCAGCCACGCCGCCGAGCTCGCCGACCAGCTGCCCGACCCCCGTGCACGTCGGTTGTTCGAGCGGCTCGCCCTGGAGCCGGAGGAGATCGACCACTGGCAGGAGGTCAGCCGGCGGCT
>DATKTF010000113.1:0-7005 GCA_035531255.1 Cellulomonadaceae bacterium | reverse complement strand
CCGGCCCCGTAGTTCTGCGCGACGAAGGTCGACACGGCGAGACCGAGGGACTGCAGGAGCGCGACGGCGAGACCGTCGACGCGCGCCGCAGTCGTGTACGCGGCTACGGCCTCGGCACCGAGGCTGTTCAGCCGCACCTGCACAGCGAGCGCACCGATCGCGATGATCGACATCTGGAACCCCATCGGGAGGCCGAGCCGCAGGTGGCGCGCGAGGTCGGCGCGGGTGACCCGCCAGTCGTCGCGGTGCAGATGGAGCACCGGCACGCGCCGCCGGACGTACGCGAGGCAGAGCACGACGGAGGTGGCCTGCGAGACGACGGTCGCGAGAGCGGCACCGGCGACCCCCAGACCGAGACCTGCGACGAAGGTGATGACGAGACCGACGTTGAGCAGGCAGCTCAGCGTGAGGAACACGAGCGGGGTGCGTGAGTCGCCGATGGCCCGGATGATCGCCGCGAGGAAGTTGAAGGCCATCACCGTGCTCGCCCCGAGGAAGCTCACCACCGCGAACGTCGTCGCCTGGGGCAAGAGCTCCGCCGGCGTCCGGAGCAGCCGGAGGGCCGGACCGGCGAGGAACGGGGCGCCTACGGTCAGCATGATGCTCACCGCGCCGGTCAGCATCGCGCCCGTGGCCACCGAACGGCGCACGGCCGCACCGTCACGGGCGCCGTAGGCCTGCGCCGTCGGGATCGCGAACCCGGAGGTCATGCCCCACGCGAAACCGAGGAGCAGGAAGATCAGGCTCCCGGTCGTGCCGACGGCGGCCAGGGCGTCGACCCCGATCACCCGGCCGACCACGATCGCGTCGGCGAACTGGTAGAGCTGCTGGACGACGTTGCCCACCAGGAGCGGCACGGCGAACGAGAGGATGACGCGCCAGGGACGGCCGGCGGTCAGAACCTTGGGCATGGAGGTGCAGGTCCTCAGGACGGGACGGGTGAGGGGCTGGTCGGGAATCGGGTCGAGCTCCCCACGATCGTATCGTTACGATCCCTGATGACCTCATGCTTTGTCCGCGGAGTGATCACATCGTCCAGTCCGCACGGGCGACCCGCACCGGGGCGCCCGACCTCTCACGACCGGCGGTCGACGACCACCGCAGCGGCGATCCCCGGGTGCCAGGTGACGCCGGTCTGGTGCGTGGCGGCGATGCGGTCATGCGTCGACGTGGAAGAGCTCCTCGATGCTCAGCCCGAAGTACCGGGCGAGGGTGAAGGCCAGCGGGAGGGACGGGTCGTACCTCCCGGTCTCCAGGGAGTTGACGGTCTGCCGAGAGACACCCAGCTCGGTGCCGAGCGCTGCCTGGGAGAGGCTGCGCTCCTCTCGGAGTCGGCGGATCTCGTTCCTCATGTGTCAAGTATGCTTGTCAATTCGCCCCGTGTCAAGCACCTTTGACACTCGATGCGCTCAGGGGGCTCGCCGCAGTCAGTCGGCGGTGGTGAGCCGCAGCGTCTGGAGCCGTCGGACGGCGAGGACGATCGCGCCCGTCGTCGCGACCGCGAGAAGCACGAGGGCCGGCGCCAGGCCGACGGCAGAGGTCACGCTCCAGGCAGCCGCATGGTCGCCCAGGATGCGCTCGGCCGCGGCCAACGCCCATTGCCGCACGCTCACGTCGCGGACGCCGGGCACGTAGCCGCCCAGCACCGTCTCCCAGAGCAGCGCGTACAGCAGGCCGATGATCACCGCGTTCCGGGTGACCACCGACAGTGCGACGAAGATCGCCGTATAGGTGAGCGCCGCCAGTGCGGCGGCGGCGGCGAACGCCCAACCCAGGCGCGCGCCGTCGTCCCCCGCGATCTCGACCGTGGTGACGAGCGGCACCACCGCGAAGACCACGGCAGCACCCCAGGCCACGGCCAGCTTCGACCAGACGATGGTGCGTCGCGGCACGGGTTTGGCCAGCAGGTACACGATCGACCCGTCGTCGATCTCGGTGCCGATCACCCCGGTGCCGATCAACAGGCACATCAGCGGCAGGAACGTCCCCAGCGCGAACCCGTTCGCCAGGTTCACCGTGTTCTGCAGCATGCCGCCCGAGGCCCACCGGACCAGGCCCGCCAGGGCGAGCAGGACGACCGGCAGGAGCACGAGGAGCACCGCGCGGCGCCGACCGAGCAGCCCGCGCACGGTCAGCTGCATCACGACGCGGTTCATCGGGCCACCAGGTAGGCGAAGACGCTCTCGAGGGACTCGTCCGCCGGCGAGACGTCGAGCAGCCGGATCCCGCTGTCGCGGGCCAGTCGAGGCAGGGCGTGCACGAAGACTCCCAGGTCCGGGGCCTGCACGGCGAGGCTCCCCGAGGTCAGGTCGACGGTGTCGGCCGCCCCGTCGGCGATGATGGCGGCCGCGAGCCGGCGGTCGTCGGTCGAGCTGATCGTGTACTGGTGGGGCCGCTCGGTCATCAGCCTGCGGATCCGGCGGAAGTCTCCGGATGCGGCATGCCGTCCGGCGACGATCACCTCGATGGTGCCGGCGATCTCCTCGACCTCCTCGAGGATGTGGCTGCTGAACAGCACCGTGCGGCCCTCCCCGCCGAGACGGCGGAGCAGCTCCATCAGGTGCAGCCGCTGGCGGGGGTCCATCCCGTTGAACGGCTCGTCCAGCAGCAGCACCGACGGGTCGTGCACCAGGGCGGTCGCCATCTTGACCCGCTGCTTCATGCCCTTGGAGTAGGTGCCGATGTCGCGGTCCTTCGCGGGCATCATCTCGACGGCCTCCAACGCCGCGCGAGCCGCGCCCTCGGCGTCGGCCAGGCGGTGCAGACGCGCGTTGGCGAGGACGAACTGCCAGCCCGTGACCATGTCGTACATGGCCTCCGCCTCCGGGACCAGGCCGATCGTGCGGTAGATCTCCGGGTCGCGCCACACCGACGTCCCGTCGAGCGTGACCGTGCCGGCCGACGGTGCCAGGAAGCCACCCATCATGGCGATCAGCGTCGACTTCCCGGCGCCGTTGGGGCCGAGCAGCCCGGTGACGCCCGGGCCGATGGTCATCGTGACGTCGTTGGCGGCGACCACGTTGCCGTACCAGCGCGAGACGCCGTCCAGCACCAGGGTGCTCACACGCCACCTCCCTTCCGGTAGCGACGGACCAGCACGGCCAGGCTCGCCCCGATCGTGACGATCGTGACCGCCGTGAACGCGAGCAGTCCCGGAGCACCGGCAGGGTAGGTGGCGTTGTCGGTCGGGGCCACGCCGAGGAGCCGCACGGCGATCCCGTCGACGAGGCTGAAGGGGTTGAGCGCGGGAAGGTAGGAGGCGAGCGTCGCGTAGCCCTTCTGCTCCGCGATCGAGACGAGCATCTGCACGATCCCGCTGACCATCAGCAGCCCCGTGACGATCGCTGCGACCCCCAGGCCGCGACGCGGCGTGAAGGCTGCGACCACCAGGCTGATCCCGCTCAGGACAAGCGCCAGGAGGGCGACCGTGAGCACGCCACCCGCCCAGCCGGCGAGCTGGTGGCCCACCGACAGCTTCGCCAGCAGGGCCCCCACCAGCAGCAACGTCTCCGAGAGCGCGAGAACCGCGAACAGTGAGATCGCCAGACCGGCGAACTTCGCGAGCGCGTAGTCGCTGCGCTTCATGGGCCGCGACAGGTACAGCGGCATCACCCCGTGCCGCAGGTCCCGAGAGACGCAGTAGGGCGCGGCACCCGCCACGAACAGCACGACGACCAGCTGCATCGCGCCCGGGTACTGCGTGTAGGAGATCGGCGGCTCGGTGCTGTGGGTCAGCAGGATCGAGAGCGCGATGATCACCGGCGGGACGAGCAGGATGCCGATCAGGGCCCACGGCATCACCTTCGACCTCGCCGGGCGACCGAGACCGAACACGCCGCGGACTGTCTCGACCAGGAGCGACCGCACGACCCACCCGCGGCCGTTCCTGGTCCCGTCGTAGTGCCGGAAGCCGATGTCGTGGATGACGTCGTCCGCCCTCGCGGGCGCTCCAGTCGCTGCGGGCGCTGCAAGGGCTGTGGGCACTGGGGGCACTGGGGGCACTGCGGGTGCAGGCGGGCCGGGAACGGGCTCAGTGTCGGGCATGCGCGCCCTCCTGCTCGGGTCGGAAGATCTCGGTGAGGTGGTGGCGCCGTCGCTGCATGCGCACGAGGCCGACGCCGAGGTCGGCCGCACCGTCCTGGATCGCGTCGAGCACCCACTCCCCGGCGAGCTCCACGGTGAAGGTGTGCGCGCCGCCCTCGTCGGCCACCTGCGCACCGGCCGCGCGCAACCGGGCCGCGAGCTCCGGGGCGCCGTCGGTGACCTCGACCAGCACGACGCCGCTGAGCTGGGTGGCGTCCGCCGTCGACGTCGACCGTTGGAGGACGCCGTCCTCGATGACGACGAGGTGGTCCGAGATCCGTTCGAGCTCGCCGAGCAGGTGCGACGTCACCACGACCGAGATCGCGAAGTCGCTGCTGATCCGCTGGATCAGGCCCAGCATCTCGTCGCGACCGGCCGGGTCCAGCCCGTTCGTCGGCTCGTCGAGCAGCACGAGCCGCGGATCGTGCACGATCGCCTGCGCGAGCTTCACCCGCTGCTTCATCCCGGTGGAGTACCCACCGATCGGCCGGTACCGCTCCTCGTACAGACCGACGTGGCGGAGCGTGTCCGCGGTGCGCTCGCGCGCCACCGCCGACGGCAAGCCGGACATCCGCGCCAGGTGCACCACCAGCTCGGTGGCCGACACGTCCGGCGGGAGGCAGTCGCTCTCCGGCATGTAGCCGACGACCTGACGGATCGCCAGACCCTCCGTCGCGCAGTCGAGACCGAGCACCTGCGCCCGGCCCGACGTCGGCGGCAGCAGGCCGAGCAGGATCTTGATCAGTGTCGACTTGCCCGCACCGTTGGCGCCCACCAGGCCGACGACGCCGTGCGGCATCTCGACGGTGAGCCGGGACAACGCGGTGACCGGGCCGAACGTACGGGTCAGGCTCTCGGCCACGACGGCGGGCCCGGTCGACGCCACGTCACCGATGGCGCGGCCGCCACCCAGAGGATCCATGTCAGTGATCGTGCCGCGTCGCCGGGCCGGGCGCCATCAGGTACCTCCCTGAGAGGACCCTGAGACCGTGCCGCCTCCGGTGCACCGGACCCCGCTGCGCGGCGAGCACGTGGTGCCTGCCGGCGGGTGCCCGACGACGGGTCCGCTCACCCCGCCTGCACGTCGCGCCGCGCGAAGCGGTCGAGCCCGGTCCAGACCAGCCCCGCGGCGACGAGCGTCAGCACGACGAGCGGGGTCCACGTCAGCGGCACGAGCGGCAGGTGCGGAGTCGCCGAGAACGGCAGCACGTCCAGCAGCCACGCCGGCAGGTGCAGCGCATCACCGATGAGGACCACGAACCACATCGCGGACAGCACTCCCCAGGTGAGCGGGACCGCGAGCCGCGGCAACCAGCCGAAGAGCGCGACCGCGACACCGACGAGCACCATGACTGCCGGCCAGTACGCGAGCGCTGCGAGAGCGAGACGGCCGGTCTGACCCGCGTCGTGGACCGCCGCGCCGTAGCTCGCTCCCATCCCCGCTCCCCCGACGAGGAGCAGCACGGCGGATCCGACGGCCGGGATCAGCAGTCGTTGGACGGCCCACGACGTGCGGGACACGGCACCGGCGAGCTGCGGCTCGAGGATCCCGCTCGCCTCGTCGCCACGCAGGGACGCCGCCGACTGCAGGGCGAAGACCGTCGTGACCATCGCGATGATCATGCCGAGCATCGCGAGCAGGGCGTTCACGCTCGTGCCGCCGATGATCGCCGTCGCGGTGGAGCCCGCGTCGGACAGCAGGGTGGTCATCGACTGGACGACGGAGCCGAAGAGCAGCGCGGTCAGCACGATCGTGGCGCTCCACCCGACGACCGGTCCGCGCTGGAGCCGCAGGGCGAGGCCGAGCGGAGAGGCGTACCGCGCGGGCGCCCCGGCGGGACCCGGACGTTCCGGCAGGAGACCCGCACCGAGGTCACGGCGGGCCTCGAGCCGGGCTGCGGCGGCGAGGAGCGCGGCCGCGAGCACGACGAGCAGCACGAGCGGCCACCAACGGTTCGCCCCCCACGGCTGCATCTCCTGGGCCCAGCCGATCGGGGAGACCCAGGTGAGCCGCCCGTCGCCCAGGTCGCCGACCATCCGGAGCACGTAGAACGCACCGATGACCACCGAACCCAGCGCGTTCGCGCCGCGTGAGGTGGCCGCCACCTGGTTCGCGACCGCCCCGACGCCCAGCGCCATGAGCCCGACGCCCGCCACCGACGCCCCGACGACGAGCGAGCCCATGACCCCGGTGCCGGCCGGGTCGAGCCCGACCGCAGCCGACGCCAGGGCGATCCCCGCGCCCACGGCGACGCACAGGGCAGCATCGACCAGCCACGACGCCACCGAGTACGCGTGACGCCCGAGCGTCCGCGAGCGGAGCAGCTCGGTGCGGCCGACCTCCTCGTCGGCGCGCCCGCTGCGCGTGACGAGGAAGACGACGCCGAACGCCAGCGAGAGCGCGCACGTCATCCAGATCTTGGTCCACACGGCCCCGCCGAGGGTGTTCGGGGTCGCCGCTAGACCCGTGAGCGCCTTGATGGACGGCGTGTTGCTCAGCGCCGCGAAGTCGTTCAGGGCCGCCTGGGTGGTGAAGAGGCTCGTGTAGTAGGCGCCGACGTAGGCGAACAGCCCGGCGAGCACGACCCACCACACGACCAGCCGGACCCGGTTGCGCCGCAGCACGAGGCGCAGCATCGGACCGAGACCGGTGAGGGAATCGGCGATCGGCGGCCGCACGCGCGGCTCGATGCCGACGGCGAGCGCGGTCATCGTGCGCCGCCGTTCACCGCTGCCAGCTCGTCGCCGTAGTGGCGCAGGAACAGCTCCTCGAGCGAGGGCGGGTTGGCGACGATCGATCGCGGTTGCAGGCGCGCGACGGCGGCGAGGACGGCCGGGAGCTCGGCCTCGTCGACAGCGAAGGTGACGTGGCCGTCGAGCACCTGGAGATCGTGCACGCCGGGCAGGACGGCGAGTCCGTCG
>DATKTF010000112.1:0-8084 GCA_035531255.1 Cellulomonadaceae bacterium | reverse complement strand
GCCTCGTCCGCCGCGTTCGTCCGGATCATCGGGGAGATGGTCGCGAGCACCTGCCTCACGCTCGTCGTCGCGACGCTCCTGCCCACGTGGTGGGTGATCCTCCTGGTCTCGGTACTGGTGTCCGCCGTCGTCGCGCTCCTGCTCGTTCGGCTGAGCCCGCGGACCCTGGGCCGGGACCACCCCGCCGCGACCCTCACCCTCCTGTCGCGACTGCTCACCGCCGCCGTCGCGGTCACGGTCCCGCTGCGCCGCTTCGTGCCGATCGCCGCTCATGACGGGGAGATCGACGAGGACGAGCTCCGGGACATGGTCCAGCGGGTGAGCGAGTCCGAGGGCATCGACGGCAAGGAACGGATGCTCTTCAGGTCGGTCGTCGAGCTCGGCGACACCCTGACGCGCGAGGTCATGGTGCCGCGTACCGACATGGTCGTCACGACGGCGGACACGCCCCTCCGCAAGGCCCTCGCACTGCTGCTGCGCTCCGGCTACTCACGCATCCCGGTGATCGGTGACTCGGTCGACGACCTGCGCGGCGTGCTGTACCTGAAGGACGTCACGCGCCGCATCCACACGGTCCCGGGGTCCGCGACCGAGCCGGTCTCGTCGATCGCACGTCCTGCGGTGTTCGTGCCGGAGTCCAAGCCGGTCGACGACCTCCTGCGCGAGCTCCAGCAGGGGGCGTCGCACCTGGCGATCGTCGTGGACGAGTACGGCGGCGTCGCCGGTCTGGTGACGATCGAGGACGCCCTCGAGGAGATCGTCGGAGAGCTCGTCGACGAGCACGACCGGAGCGTCGTCCCGGTCGAGGACCTGGGCGCCGGCCTGTATCGTGTACCGGCCCGGCTCTCCAAGGACGACCTCGGCGAGCTCTTCGGCTTCGACGTCGAGGACGACGACGTCGACACCGCCGGCGGACTCCTGGCGAAGGCGCTCGGGAAGGTGCCGCTCCCGGGGTCGACGGGCGACATCCACGGACTGCACCTGGTGGCCGAACGTGCCGACGGGCGTCGTCGCCAGGTCTCGACGCTGCTGGTACGGATCAGCGACCCGCACGACCCCGACACCTCTCAGGAGCTCACCGCCCTCGAGGGACCCGACGACGAGCACCACGGAGCACATCGATGAGCACCGCCCGCACGACACCGCCCGAGTCCTTCCGCGCGGGCTTCGCGTGCCTCGTCGGCCGTCCCAACGCGGGCAAGTCGACGCTCACGAACGCCCTCGTCGGTCAGAAGGTCGCGATCACCTCGGGACGGCCCCAGACGACGCGGCACACGATCCGCGGGATCGTCCACCGGGACGACGCCCAGCTGATCCTCGTGGACACGCCCGGCCTCCACCGGCCGCGCACGCTGCTCGGCGAGCGACTGAACGACCTCGTGCGGGACACCCTCACGGAGGTCGACGTCGTCGGCTTCTGCCTGCCCGCGGACCAGAAGGTCGGCCCCGGCGACCGGTACATCGCCGCACAGCTCAGCGAGCTCGCGAGCGGCCACGACGGCACGCCCGTCGTCGCGATCGCGACCAAGGCGGACCTGGTCACCCGGGGCCGGCTCACCGAGCACCTGCTCGCGATCGCCGCGCTCGGCGACTGGGCCGACATCGTCCCGGTCTCGGCGGTCGACGGGTACCAGGTGGACGTGCTCGCCGACGTGCTGGTCGAGCACCTGCCGGTGAACCCGCCGCTGTACCCGGACGGCGAGCTCACGGACGAGCCCGAGGCCGTGATGGTCGCCGAGCTCGTGCGCGAGGCCGCTCTCGAGGGCGTCCGTGACGAGCTCCCGCACTCGCTCGCCGTCGTGGTCGAGGAGATCGTGCCGCGCGAGGGCGGCACGGACGACGGCAGGCCGCCGATGCTCGACGTCAGGGTGAACCTCTACGTCGAGCGGGACAGCCAGAAGGCGATCGTGATCGGTCGTGGCGGCGCCCGCCTGAAGGAGGTCGGCAGCCAGGCGCGTCGGGGGATCGAGGCCCTCCTCGGGGCGCGCGTGTTCCTGGACCTGCACGTCAAGGTCGCGAAGGACTGGCAGCGCGACCCCAAGCAGCTCGGCCGGATGGGCTTCTGACCCCGCGGACCAGCGGCACGTAGGATCGCGAGGTGGCCTACCGGATCATCGTCCGCACCGTGATCGGGCTGCTTCTCCTCGCGGTCCTCGGTGCGGTGACCGGTCCGCAGTGGGATCCCGTTCCCCTGACGGACCCGATCCAGGTCCAGAGCACCAGCACCGCGATCGGCCACGCACCGGCGGAGCAGCACTACGCGGTGCGCACCCGGATCGTCACCGTCCAGCTGGACGGCGGGACGGTCCAGGCGCAGATCAGCGAGCCCGTCGGGGCGCCGGGCAGACGGCCCGGCGTGGTGTTCGTGCACGGGGCGGGGACGGGCAAGTTCACGGTGGCCTTCCTCGCGCAGGCGCACGCGCTCGCCGCAGCCGGGATCGTCGCGATGGTGCCCAACAAGCGGCTCGAGAACTACACGACCCGGTACCGGAACTACGTCTCGATGGCCGGTGACTACCTGCGGTCCGTCGACCTGCTGCGCACCCAGCCGGACGTGGACCCGACGAAGGTCGGGGTGTACGGCGAGAGCGAGGGCGGCTGGATCACCCCGGTGATGGCCACCGAGGACCCCGGCCTCGCCTTCGTCGTCCTCGTCTCGGCCCCGATCGTCCCGCCTCGTCAGCAGGCCGCGTTCGCGACGGACAACTACCTGCGCCGGACGGGCGTCCCGGACGGGGTCTTCCGCGCGATCCCGCGCGCGGTCGGGATCACCCCGCCAGGCGGCGGTTTCGACTACGTCGACTTCGACGTCGCGCCGTACCTGCGGGCGATGCGGCAGCCGGTCCTGGTCGTGTACGGGACGGCCGACGCGTCCATGCCGATCGTGCAGGGGGCGCAGAAGGTCATCGAGGACACCGCGATCGCCGGGAACGAGGACTACACCGTCCGGTACTACGGCGGTGCCAACCACGGGTTGCGCATCAACGGCGCGGTGTCGCCGGTCTTCTTGCGCGACCTCACCGACTGGGTCGGTGGGCTGCCTGCCACGGAAGCCGCGTGGCCCCGGATCGCGGGCGCTCAACCCACCCAGACCTACGAGGCGGGTCCCGTCCCGGTCCCGCGCTGGCTGAGCGACGGCGACGTGATCGTCGGCACGGTCGTCGGTTCCGTCGCCCTGATCGTTGCCGGCGGCGCCCTCGAGCTCGTGAGCGCCACGACGCTCCGGGCTGCGAACAGCAAGCGGCGCCGTCGCGGGCGTCCGCCGCTGAGGTCGCAGCGCGTCGCACCCGGGGTCGCGGCTCCCCTGGCTGCGGTGGGCATCGGCACCGTCGCCGCCGTGGTCGCCCTCGTGTGGTACCTCGTGACCGTCGCGAAGCTCGCGGTGAGCTACGAGCAGGACGCGTGGGTCGTGACCGGTGGCTGGATCGCCGAGCGGGTGCTCGGCATCGCCGTCGTCGTGGCCGTCGTCGTGCTTCTCGACCGCATGCAGTCCGTGCGCCGGGTCCCGGGCGCCCGTCTTGCGCGGGGTACCCTCGCATCGCTGGTGCTGTGGCTGCCGCTCACGGGCGCGGCCGTTCTCCTCGGCGTGCTGGCGTACTGGGGCATCTACCAGCTCGGCATCTAGCGGTGCGGGTGGCCGGTGCCGGTGCCGGGAGTACGTCCAGATGGTGGGAGGAGCGGCGTGCGGACGACATGGGGGTCGGCCACCGACCGCGGGTTGGCGCGCGTCGCCAACGAGGATGCCCTTCTCGCGTACCCGCCGGTGTTCCTGGTCGCCGACGGCATGGGCGGCGTGGCGGGCGGCGCCGAGGCGAGCCGGGTGGCCGTCGAGGAGTTCGCGCGGCTCGCAGGCCGGTCGACGGCCACGCCCGACGAGATCCACGCATGCTTCCGTCGCACCGCTGAGCGGCTCGCCGTGGAGCTCGCCGGCACGCGCGCCGGCACGACGGTCGCGGGTGTCGCGGTCGCATCCGTCGGGGCCAGCGCGTACTGGCTCGTGTTCAACATCGGCGACTCGCGCGTGTACCGCTGGGCGAACGGGGCGCTCGATCAGATCACGGTCGACCACTCGGTGGTGCAGGAGCTCGTCGACCGGGGCGAGCTCGCCACCGACCTGGTGGACACGCACCCCGACCGCCATGTGATCACCCGGGTGCTCGGCACCTCCGGTGCGTCCGAGCCCGACTACTGGATGATCCCTGCGGGCGAACGGGACAGGCTGCTGATCTGCACGGACGGTCTGTCGCGCGAGCTTCGCGCGGACGTCGTCGTCGCCGGTCTCCGCGAGCATGCCTCGCCACAGGAAGCCGCGACCTGGCTCGTGAGCCGCGCGATCGCAGCGGGCGGTCGAGACAATGTGACCGTCGTGGTCGTGGACGCGGCCTCAGATGCCGATGACATGGGCAGGACCGACCCGTCGCAGCGCGTGGGCGTGGAGCTGCCTCCTGGCGGGACGCAGGGGGAAGGTGCCGCGACCAGAGATCCCGGTGACACGAACGAGGAAGAGGCCGATCGATGATCATCCCCGAGTACACGCAGGGCGACTGGCACGCGATCGTCGCGGAAGGTCTCGTCGTGATGCTCGACCCGACGGCGTCGGCGGCGATCGTCCGGGAGTCCTGGACGAACCTCCGCACCGGCGGTGGCCTCGACGGGCAGGTGGCGCTCCTCGCTCAGGTGCGCGCCGACGATCTTCCGGACCTGGCGATCGTCGATGTCGCCGGCGGCCGCGTCCGGGCGGTCGTCCGGGGGGCGATCGAGGTCGAGGTGATCGCGCACGGTGTCCCGTCGCTCCTGGGGGGGCACACCTCGGGGTCGCTCACCGAGCAGGTCGTCGAGGACGCCGAGCTCGTGCTGGTCCGCGTGCTGCCGGGCGCACGGATCGATCGGCGCCGGAGGTCCGCGGTCCATCTGCCGGTGCTCGCGGCGGTCGTCGCAGCAGATGCCGTGCGCATCCAGCTCCGGACCGCCGCGAGCAGCAGTCAGGTCGACGAGCTGACGATCGAGCGCCCACGGGTCACGTCGTCGACCGGCGAGACCGCGCTCGCGGACGGCGGGCGGCGCAGCCCGCACGGCGAGCCGTCGGGCGGGCGTCGGGCGACCGATGCGCCCGCGGCCGCGGAGCCGCGGGCCTGGGCGGGCGACCGGACGTCGGGTGAGGGAGCGCGCTCGTCCCGCGTCGGCGCACCCGCCCGGCTGCGACTGTCGACCGGGCTCGTCGTCTCTCTGGACCGCGCCGTGCTCCTGGGTCGTGCGCCGCAGGTCTCACGCGTCACGAACGCCGAGCTCCCGCGCCTCGTCACCGTCGCGAGCCCGGAGCAGGACATCTCCCGGACGCACGCCGAGGTGCGGGTCGAGGCCGACGACGTCCTCGTCACGGACCTTCACTCGACCAACGGCGTGCTCCTCACCCCGTACGGCGAGCCCGCGCGGCGGCTCCACCCGGGTGAACCGACCGTCCTGCGTCCCGGTGGCGTCGTCGACCTCGGAGAAGGGGTGACCTTCACCGTGGAGCGCGGATGATGAGTGCGTCTCGGGAGGCGCAGGACCCCCCGGTGATCCCGGGGCACGAGTACCTCCGCGTTCTCGGGCTCGGCGGGTTCGCCGACGTCTTCCTGTACCAGCAGCTGCTGCCACGTCGACGCGTGGCGGTCAAGGTGCTGCTCTCCAGCTCTCTCGACGCGGAGTCGCGGCGGCGGTTCCAGGCCGAGGCCAACACCATGGCCCAGCTCTCCCACCACCCGTCGATCGTGACGATCCACCACGCGGACATCGCATCGGACGGTCGTCCGTACCTGGTCATGGAGTACTGCTCGCGCCCCGGGCTGGGTGCGCGATACCGGTCCGAGCGGATCGCCGTCGCGGAGGCGTTGCGGATCGGCGTCCGGCTCGCGGCCGCCGTCGAGACCGCCCACCGCGCCGGGATCCTGCATCGTGACATCAAGCCCGCCAACGTCCTGACGACCGACTTCGGGTGGCCCGCCCTGACGGATTTCGGCATCGCGGAGGCGATCGGGCGCGCCGGCTCGTCGTCGATCGGCATGTCGGTGCCGTGGTCTCCCCCCGAGCTGCTCGCCGACGAGCCGACGGGAGATGCGCGCGCCGACGTCTACTCGCTCGCGGCGACGGTCTACTCGTTGCTGGCGCGCCGGTCCCCGTTCGAGGTCCCTGACGGTCCCAACTCGACCCCCGACCTCATCGCGCGGATCGAACGCGCTCCGCTGCCGCCGACCGGACGTGGGGACGTCCCCGACTCGCTGCAGCGGGTGCTCGCCCGGGCGATGGACAAGGACCCTGCGAGGCGCTTCCCCTCCGCACTGGCGGTCGCGCGTGCGCTGGTCGACATCGAGGCCGAGCTGCGCCTTCCTCAGACGGCGATCGACATCGAGGAGGAGGCCGCACCGCCCGCCGCGACCGTCTCGGACGTCCTGCCCCTGCACGGGATCCGCGAGGCGGACCAGTCGACCCGGGTGCGGCCGGTGACGCGCATCGACGGGGCCGACGTGCAGACCCGTCCGCAGCCGGCGGACCGCGGGGAGCCCGGCGCCCGAGCCGACGCCGGTGAGGGGCTCGTCGCGGCCGTCGCCGAGACGGGCACCAGCACCAGGACCGACAACGGGCTCACCCGCTCGCGCCGCAGCGATCGTCGGACCGTCGTCGCGGCGCCGTCCGGCGGTACGGCCGACCGCGTGCCCCGGCGTCACCTCCCGCGCACGGTGACCGGTATCGCTGCGGGTGTGGTCGTCGCCGGTGCGCTCGTGGCCATCGCCATCGCGGTCACCGGGGCGGAGAACGCACCGGCACGTCCGGTCGGGTCCGGTGATGCCGCGACGTCGATCGTCCTCACCGAGGTCCCGAGCCCGACGCGGCTGGCCGGCAGCCGTTCGGCGGACGGTTCGGTGACGTTCACCTGGGCCAACCCGGCGCCCGAGACCGACGACCACTACCTCTGGGGGCTGCGGACCGCGACGACCGAGCCGGTCCTCGCGCTCGTGGCCGCGCCGACCGTCACGGTGCCGGTCGCCGCTCAGCAGGGCCTGGCACCGGGCACCCCCGCGGCGCAGGTGTGCATCGAGGTGTCGATCGTGCGCTCGGACGGCCGTGCCTCGGCGGCGCCCGTGGTGGGATGCGTCCGATGACGGGCGTCGCCGCCGTGCGTGGGCTCGTTGCGCGTGCCTCGCGCCGGTTCGCGGCCGTGGCGGGGCCCGGGTGGAGCGGGCGCCGTTGGACGTCTGCCGCCGCGGTGGTCGTGGCACCGGTCGTGCTCGCCGTGCTCGTCGTCGTGTACCCCGGTGCGCCGGTCTCCCGCCTCGACCTGAACGACGGCGGCGTGTGGTTGACCGACGCGACGGCACTGAAGCTCGGCCGACTCAACTCCCAGATCGACGAGCTCGACGGCGGCGTGGTGACCACGACGCCGACGTTCGACGTCCTCCAGGACGCCGAGAACGTCCTGCTCACCCAGAACGGCACGGTCGCGCGGGTCGACCCGGCGACCGTGACCCTGGGGGCGGCGACGCCGGTCGGGGCGACCGCGGTCCTGAGCATGTCGGCGGGGACAGTCGTCGCGGTCGATCCGACGGACGGTGCGACGCGCATCGCGGGCATGGACTCTCTCGACAGGCTCGGGACGGTACGCGCACCGGACGTGACCCTCGGGGAAGGGGGCCGGGCGGTCGTGGCCGTGGGCGGCGTCGTCCTGGCCGTCAGGGCCGCCGACGGGCGCGTGCAGCGCCTCGTCCGGTCCGGGGACACCGTCACGGGTGGCGTCGACGGCACCCTCGGTGACGGATCCGGCGTGCGGCTCGACGCCCTCACGGCGGTCGGGGACGTGCCGGTGGGGCTGAGTGCGCAGACGCTGCTCCTGCCCGGTCGATCGGTCGACCTGTCCGAGCTCGGCACCGGTCTGGTGCTGCAGCAGCCGGGGCCCGGGTCCGACTCGGTGCTCGTCGCGGGACGGACCGCGCTGCTCTCGGTGCGGCTCGACTCGGGCGCGGTGACGCGGTACGACACGCACGGGGCGGGGACCCCCGCCGCCCCCGTCCTGGTGGACGGGTGCGCGCACGCGGCGTGGGCGTCGAGCG
>DATKTF010000111.1:0-6029 GCA_035531255.1 Cellulomonadaceae bacterium | reverse complement strand
GGGCGCCTCGGTCCGGCTCCTCGACTGGAACCTGCACTACGGGGTCTCACCCGACACGTCGGTGGATCTCGACCTGATCGCCCGGACGATCGAGGCGCAGCACCCGGACGTCGTCACGCTGCAAGAGGTCTCGCGCGGCTGGGTCATGGGTGGCGGCGCCGACATGGGCACCTGGTTGTCCCACCGGCTGGGCATGCAGATGGTGTTCGTCCCGGCTGCCGATCGTCAGTTCGGAAACGTCATCCTGTCCCGGTCCACCCTGTCCGACGTCGCGACCACGGCGCTCCCGTACGGTGACGGTCCCCAGAGGAGGTCGGCGATCTCGGCGACCGTGACGCTTCAGGGCGGGACGCCGCTGCGCGTCACGTCCGTGCACCTCCAGCACCGCGCGGGGAACACCGCGACACGCCTCACCGAGATCACGGCACTGCTCGCGGCCCAACCGAGCGCCACCGCGCGAGTGATCGGGGGCGACCTGAACGCCGAGCCCGGGTCGGTCGAGATCGAGACGCTCACCGGGGCGGGGTGGTCGAGCGCCCTCGACGTGGCGGGAGGGCCCGCCGCGTCGGTCGCGCGAACCTCGCCGAGCGACGCGCCCACGACCCGGATCGACTGGATCCTCGGGCAGCAGGTCACCTTCGCCCACGCGGCGGTCCTGACCGAGCCGCGCACCTCCGACCACCTCCCGGTCGTCACGACCGTGACGGCAGGGCCCTGACCGGCAGACGACCCTCCGGCCCGCGGTCCAACGCCGTGCAGCGCCCGCCACCGACCCCCGCGCGGCCGCGTCGTCACCGCGCGGGTCACCGCCGGTCGAGCGCCGGTCAGACCTCGTCGACGCGGTGCAGCATGCGCGCCACCTCCGCGATCGACCCCGAGAGCGACGGGTACACCGTGAACGCCGCCGCGATGTCATCGACGGTCATCCGGTGGGACACCGCGAGCGTGATCGGGAACACGAGCTCGCTCGCCTGCGGCGCCACCACGACCCCACCGAGCACGACACCCGAGAGCGGGTGGGCGAACAGCTTCACGAACCCGTCCCGCAGTCCGAGCATCTTGGCGCGCGGGTTGCGCGCGAGCGGCAGCATCGTCGTGACGTACGGAACGCCCTGATCGAGCAGGTCCACCTCGCTGTACCCCACGGTCGCGATCTCGGGCGCTGTGAAGATGTTCGCGGCGACGTCGCGCAGCACCATCGGCGCCACGGCATCGCCGAGCGCGTGCGACATCGCGGTGCGGCCCTGCATCGCGGCGACCGAGGCCAGCGGGAGGACCCCGGTGCAGTCGCCGGCGGCGTAGATGCCACGCGCGCTCGTGCGGGAGACCCGGTCGACCTCGATGTGACCGGACGGCCGCAGCCGCACCCCCGCCTCCTCGAGGCCGAGACCCGAGGTGCTGGGCACCGAACCGACTGCCATCAGGACGTGCGAGCCGCGCACCACTCGCCCGTCGGCGAGCGTGACCTCGACCCCGTCGGCGGTCCGGACCGCCGACTCGGCCCGCGAGCGCGCCATCACGGTCATCCCGCGCGCGGTGAAGACCTCTTCGAGAAGCGCGGCCGCGTCGGCGTCCTCCCCGGGCAGCACGTGATCGCGGCTCGACACCAGGACGACCTCAGAGCCGAGGGCACGGTAGGCGCCGGCGAACTCGGCGCCGGTGACGCCCGAACCGACGACGATCAGGCGCTCCGGCATCGACCGGAGGTTGTAGACCTGGGTCCACGTGAGGATCCGCTCGCCGTCCGGGACCGCCGTCGGGAGCACGCGCGGCGTCGCCCCCGTGGCGACCAGCACGACGTCGGCCGGGAGCACCTCCTCGGCGCCCGCCGCGGCACCACGCGCCTGGACGACCACGGCACGTGGTCCGTCGAGGCGGGCCGTGCCGTGGATCGTCCGGACACCCTCGCGTTCGAGACGACCGCGGATGTCCGCGGACTGGGCCGCGGCGAGCGCGAGCACCCGGTCGTTGACCGCGGCGAGGTCCACCCGCGGCCCCGGCCCCGTGGCGGCGTCGGACGTCAGCGCGATCCCGAGGTCGCCGGCCCGTTCCGCGAGCGTCATCCACTCGGCGGTCGCGATCAGCGTCTTCGACGGGACCACGTCGGTGAGCACCGCCGCACCGCCCCACCCCGACTGCTCGACGATCGTCACCTCGGCACCGAGACGTCGCGCCACGAGAGCGGCCTCGTACCCGCCAGGGCCTCCGCCGACGATCACGACGCGTGCAGGGTCCGGGCCGGACGCCGTGGTGCCGGGCACCGGGGCGGAGGAAGGAGTGGTCACGTGCCCCATTCTGCCGTCCGCATCCGCGCCCCGGGCGGACGCGCCCCGGGCGACCGTCGCGTCTGCGCAGGTGTGCGCGTCGCGCGCGGGCTAGCCTCGGGCACATGGATGTGACTGCCGCCCCCGACCTCGACCTCGCGTCGACCGACCCGTTCGACGTGGCACGCGAGGCTGCGGCCTACCTCGCGGACGCCACCGGCGTCCCACGCCACGACATCGCTCTCGTCCTCGGCTCGGGCTGGGGTGGTGCGGCCGACCTCCTCGGCGAGACGATCGCCGAGGTGATCAGCTCCGAGGTGCCCGGGTTCTCCGCGCCCGCCGTCGAGGGGCACGTCGGCACGATCCGGTCGGTGCGGATCGCCGACCACCGATCCGGCGACGTCACGCACGCTCTCGTGCTGGGCTCCCGCACCCACCTGTACGAGGGAACGGGCGTCCGGCGGGTCGTCCACGGCGTGCGGACCGCGGCCGCCGCCGGGGCACGCGCCGTCGTCCTGACGAACGGGTGCGGCGGCCTGAACCCCTCCTGGGGACCGGGGACCCCTGTCCTGATCAGCGACCACATCAACCTCACGGCGACGTCCCCACTCGAGGGCGCGACGTTCGTGGACCTCACCGACCTGTACTCGACGCGGTTGCGGTCCGTCGCCCGCGAGGTCGAGCCCGGCCTGGCCGAAGGCGTGTACGTCCAGTTCCGGGGCCCGCACTACGAGACACCTGCCGAGGTCCGCATGGCGGGGGTGCTCGGAGGCGACCTCGTCGGCATGTCGACCACGCTCGAGGCGATCGCGGCGCGCCACGTGGGTCTCGAGGTCCTCGGGATCTCGTTGGTCACCAACCTCGCCGCCGGGATCAGCGCGACACCCCTGTCGCACGCCGAGGTCATCGAGGCGGGCGCCGCCGCGGGCCCCCGCATCAGCGCACTGCTCGCCGCCATCGTCCGGAGGATCTGACCATGACCAGCACCGACGCAGGAGAAGACTGGCTGCGGCTGGCCGACGCCGTTCGGGCCTGGGTCGTCGACGACCCCGATCCGTCCACCGCCGACGAGCTCGCCGCCCTCCTCGACCTCGCCGTGCAGGCACCGGCGACGACCGACGACCCGCACGCAGCGCGGCAGCGCGCCCGGGTCGCGGAGGCCCGCGCCGACCTGGCCGACCGCTTCAGCGGGCTCTTGGAGTTCGGGACCGCGGGACTGCGCGGGACCATGGGCGGCGGACCTCACCGGATGAACCGGGCCGTGGTGATCCGCGCGGCGGCAGGGATCGCCGCGTTCCTCAACGGCGCGCTCGCCGGCGACGAGCGCCGACCTCGCATCGTCATCGGCTACGACGCGCGCCACCACTCGGCACGCTTCGCCGAGGACACCGCGGCGGTGATGGCCGCGGTCGGGATCGAGGCGCTCCTCCTTCCGTCGCCGCTGCCGACGCCCGTGCTCGCCCATGCGGTCCGGCACCTCGACGCGGACGCCGGGGTGATGGTCACCGCGAGCCACAACCCGGCCCAGGACAACGGCTACAAGGTCTACCTCGGCGGCCGTGTCGTCACGGACGCAGGTCGGGGGGCGCAGATCGTCCCGCCGTACGACGCAGCGATCGCCGCCGAGATCGCGCAGGTGCACTCGGTCGCGTCGGTCCCGCGGGCGACCGCCGGCTGGACCGTGCTCGGGAACGACCTGGTCGAGGAGTACATCGCGGCCGTGGTCGCCCTGGCCGACGCGGGTCCACGGAACCTGCGGATCATCCTGACCCCGCTGCACGGTGTCGGCGGTCGGGTCGCCTCGACCGTGCTGCGCCGCGCGGGCTTCACCGACGTCATGCTCGTCCCCGAGCAGGCGGACCCGGACCCGGACTTCTCGACGGTCCAGTTCCCGAACCCCGAGGAACCCGGCGCGATCGACCTCGCCCTGGCGCTCGCGTACGCGACCAATGCCGACATCGTGCTCGCGAACGACCCCGACGCCGATCGGTGCGCGGTCGCGGTCCGCGACCCGCGCGCCCGGACGTACCACGGGGCCGACGGCGCTCGCGCCGAGGGATGGCGCATGCTGCACGGAGACGAGGTCGGCGCACTCCTCGGCGAGCTCGTCGCCTCGCAGCTCGCCCCTGCCGGGAGTCCGGCGTCCGTCGCGACGAACGACCGACCGGTCCTCGCGAGCTCGATCGTGTCGTCCCGGCTGCTCGCCCGGATCGCCGCCGACCACGGGCTGCGGCACGCGGCCACCCTCACCGGCTTCAAGTGGATCTCCCGTGTGGAGGGCATGGCGTTCGGCTACGAGGAGGCCCTCGGCTACTGCGTCGCGCCCGAGCTCGTCCGTGACAAGGACGGCATCAGCGCCGCCCTGCTGATCGCCGAGCTCGCGGCGCGCCTCAAGACCGAGGGTCGCACCCTCCTCGACGTCCTGGACGACCTCGCGCGTCGGCACGACCTCCACCTCACCGACCAGCTCGCCGCGCGGTTCGCCGAGCTCGAGCAGATCCCGGCGACCGTCGCGAGGATCCGCCAGTCGCCGCCGACGTCGCTCGGCGGATCACCTGTGACCAGCCTCGTCGACCTGTCGACCGGGGCCGACGGTTTGCCGGCGACCGACGGGCTGAGGTTCGTGATGGCGGACGACACGCGCGTCGTCATCCGGCCGAGCGGCACCGAGCCGAAGGTGAAGTGCTATCTCGAGGTGATCGAACCACTCGCACGTGACGCCTCGGACGAGTCCGTCGGAGCCGCCCGGGCGGGTGCACGTCATCGCTTGGACGGCCTCAAGACGGAGCTTGCCGGTCTCCTCGGCCTGTAGGACCTCTCGGTCCGGGGGGCAGCTCGGCGCGGGCGTCGGTCTCAGTACCCGACGCCCGGTCCGGCCGCCACGGAACCACTGCCGTCGAGCCCGTCGAGCCCGTCGAGCACAGTCGCGGTGCCGGAGAGCCCGAGGCGGGTCGCCCCGGCGGCCACCATCTCGAGGGCCGCGTGTGCGGTCCGGATGCCGCCGGACGCCTTGACGCCGAGCCGGCCACCGACGGTCGCCGCCATCAGCGAGACCGCATGGGCGCTCGCGCCGCCGGCCGGGTGGAAGCCCGTCGACGTCTTGACGAAGTCCGCACCGGCGGCCTCGGCCGCGCGACAGACCCCGACGATCTCGTCGTCGGAGAGCGCGGCGGACTCGATGATCACCTTGAGCACGGTGGGATGCGGTACCGCGTCCCGCACGGACGCGATGTCCGCCTGCACCGACGCGAAGTCTCCCGCCTTGGCCGCACCGAGGTCGATGACCATGTCGACCTCGTGCGCGCCGTCCCGCACGGCGCGGGACGCCTCGGCCGCCTTGATCGCGCTGTGGTGCTTGCCCGAGGGGAAGCCGCAGACCGTCGCGACCCGGAGCCCGGAGCCCTCGGGTACGTCGACCGGGAGCACGGACGGCGAGACGCACACCGAGTACGTCCCCAGCGCGACAGCCTCGGCGATCAGCGCGACGACGTCCGCGGCGGTCGCCTCAGGCTTGAGGAGCGTGTGGTCGACGAGCCGTGCGAGGTCGGTCCGATCGAGGCTGCTGGTGCTGCTCACTGGGGTCTCCGTTCGTCGTGGTGCTGCGGGTCGTCGCGGTCCTGCGACTCCGTGTCCTCAGGTGCGTCGGCCTGGTCACGCGCTGTGCCGTCCCGTCTGCCGGGTCGGTAGGTCCTCGATCCGGGCGACGAGCTCCTGCTGCGCGTCGCGGTGCAGGAAGGTGCTGCGGGCCGCGATGAGGGTGACGTC
>DATKTF010000110.1:0-6244 GCA_035531255.1 Cellulomonadaceae bacterium | reverse complement strand
CAGGACGTCCTCGAAGTCGATCACGCCGCGCTCGGTCTTGACATCCTCGTAGGTCGTGATCAGGCGCGCGACCGCCTGATGGTCGTAGCCGGACGGTGCCGGTCGGTCGATCGCCGCGGTCGCCCGGACGTAGTCGTCCGCCGTCACCAGGCTGACCTTCGACCACTCGACCTCCGACGCGAGGTCGCGCACCGCGACCCTGTCCACGTCCAGCCCGAGCCGGCCCGCGGCCTCGGCGATGACGGTCGCCTTGTGCTCGAGGATCCGGGGAGGCGCGCCGCCGATCACCTTCGGCCAGAAGAATCCGAGCTGCCGCAGAGCCGCGGCATGGAAGGTCCGGGCCTGCACGCCGCCCACCCCGAGGTCACGCAGGCGCGTCCGCATCTCACCGGCGGCCCGTGCGGTGAACGTCACCGCGAGCACGGCCGACGGACGGTAGACACCGGTTCGCACGCCGTAGGCGATGCGATGGGTGATCGCCCGCGTCTTCCCGGTCCCCGCACCCGCGAGCACGCAGACGGGGCCCGTCAGGGCGCGGGCCACCTCGCGCTGGTCGGGGTCGAGGGCATCGAGCGGGTCGTCGGTTGACATCCCCTCGATCCTCCCAGGTCCGACCGACACGAGCGGCGGGGCGACGGGCTCCGGTTCCCTTCTCCGCGCGGACCGGTGGCCGCGGGCCCCGGTGCCCTTGCTCCGCGCGGAGCGGTGGTGGACCCGACGACGGGATCTGCGACGGATCTGGCGGAGGAGGGAAGGTCCGACGCCGGAACGGTGTTCCTGACAAGACGAGCCCACGACCACCACACGCGACGAGGAACCATGACGACGCAGACGATCCCCGAGACCGGCACCATCACGATGTACACGACGGGATGGTGCGGATACTGCCGGCGCCTGAAGTCGCAGCTGGACAGCGCGGGGATCGACTACATCGAGGTCAACATCGAGGAGGTCCCGGGAGCGGCCGAGTTCGTCGAGCAGGTCAACGGCGGCAACCAGACCGTGCCGACGATCCTGTTCCCGGACGGCAGCGCCGCGACCAACCCGTCCCTCGCGGACGTCCGCGCCCGGTTGTCCTGAACCTGACCCGGCGGTCCCGCACCTGACCCGGCGGTCCCGCACCTGCTCCGGGAGTCCTGAGCCTGACCCGGGAGTCCTGAGCCTGACCCGGCTGTCCCGAGCGGGCTCTGAACCCGTCGTGAGCGGCGCTCAGCGCCCCTCCGACCACCCCGGTCCGGCGACGGGACCGGTCAGCGGGCCGCCGAACCAGTCCTCGATCAGCGCCCGCGCGATCGAGGTGCGCGAGGGCAGAACGACCTCGGCCGACCGGACGGCATCCGCGAGCGCGTGCCGCGTGAACCACCGCGCCTCGGTGACCTCGATCCCGTCGACCGTCAGCTCGGTGGTGAGCGCGCGTCCCCGGAACCCGAGCATGAGGGACGCGGGGAACGGCCACGGCTGGCTCGACACGTACTCGACGTCACCGACCAGGACCCCGACCTCCTCGCGCACCTCGCGGCGGACGGCCTGCTCGAGCGGCTCGCCCGGCTCGACGTAACCGGCCAGAGTGGAGAACCGACCGGGTGACCACGGCGCGGCGTGGCCGAGCAGCACCCGATCGTCTGCGTCCGTCACCGCCATGATCACCGCGGGGTCGGTGCGCGGGTAGTGCAGGCTGCCGTCCTGGGGACACCGGCGCACCCAGCCCGACTCCTCGACCGTCGTCGACGACCCGCACCGGGGGCACCGCGGATGGCCCGCGTGCCAGGCGGCGAGCGCGACCGCCGTGGTCGCGAGCCCGACGTCCTGCGGCGAGAGGTCCGTCCCGATCTCCCGGAGCGGCGACCACACGAGATCCGGTGCGATCTCGGCGAACGGGTCCGCGGCGGGGACCCCTTCGAGGTCCGCCTGCGCCTCCGCCTCCGGCACGTGCAGCCCGAGGTAGGCCGCACCGTCGTCGTCCATGCCGAGAAGGAGCCACTCCGGAGACGGTCCGACGACGGGGAGGACCGCATGCGGAGGCAGCACTGCGAGGCGCACGACGGCCCCAGCCACGGTGGTGACGAGGCCGCGTCGGACCAGCACGACGCGGGTCCGGGCGTCGTCGACCAGCCGACCGAGGAGTCCCGGCTCGTTCCGACGCGCGGACGCGCGGTCGATCGTGGCCCGGGACAGCGGAAGATCTGACCACTCCATCCGCCCACGGTACGTCGCCGTGGCGGCTCGGCCGCGCCACGTCCCGCGGTGCACGTGCCACAGGTGCACCAGGTCCCCGTGCGGAGGCGCGCCCGGCTCGCGGGGGTCCCACCGAGCAGCTGCGTCGGGACACGCCAGGGCCGTACCCGAGCAACCGAGGCCGCCCGACCTACGCTGGATGACGTGCCCCGCTCACCCCTCGCCCTCGCCGCTCTCGCGACCGTCGCCATCCCGGGCCTTGACGCGTTCGACGTGCGCCGGCCGCGCGACTCAGGGGGCGACGTGGACACCGCCGTCGTGATCGACGCGACACGCCACCGCTGGATCGTCCGCGCCCCGGTCAGCCCCGCCGCAGGTGCCGCGCTGGAGGCGGAGGTCGGTCTGCTCGAGCTGCTCGCCACGCAGGTCGACGTGGGCGTGCTGCCGTTCGGCGTCCCGCGGGTGGCCGGGTTCGCGCACCTGCCCGAGGGTGGGCGCGCCGTCGTCCACGCGGAGCTGCCCGGCAGCCCGTTACGCCTCGAGACGCTTCGACCCGGCCCCGGCCTCGCGGCGTCGCTCGGTCGGGCGCTCGCCGCGCTGCACGAGCTCCCGACCTCGGTCGTCGAGAACGCGGGCCTCCCCGCCTATGACGCCGAGGCCTACCGGCAGCGACGGATGGCCGAGGTCGACGAGGCGGCGCGGACCGGCAAGGTACCGGTGCGCCTGCTGCGCCGTTGGGAGGCGGCACTGGAGGACGTCGCCGTCTGGCGCTTCCGCCCGACCGTCGTCCACGGCGACCTCACGGTCGAGAACGTCCTGGTCGCGGACGGTGGTGTCAGCGCGATCCTCGGCTGGGGCGAGACCAAGGTCGCCGACCCCGCCGACGACCTCGCCTGGCTCATGGTCGCTGCGCCCCACGACGCCGCGGAGTCGGTCATGGAGGCCTACCAGCTGCGCCGCACGGAGCTGCTCGATCCGCACCTCACCGAGCGCGCCTACCTGGCGGGCGAGCTGGCGCTGGCGCGGTGGCTCCTGTACGGCGTGCGGTCGAACGACGACGAGATCGTCGCGGACGCCGTGCAGATGCTCGACGACCTCGACGCCACGTCCGCGTCGGAGGTCGAAGCCGCGGACGACGACCTCGACCTGGTACCCGCGAGCGCGTCCGATCGCCACGCCGGTGGGGACGTCCCGAGGTTCTCCTACCGTGAGACGTTCTGACGGTCCGGTTCCGCCTCCGTCACGGCGGTGAGGAACGACTCGATCTCCTGCTCGTCGAGCAGTCGCTCCGGGTAGACGGTCTCACCCGAGGCGACGTAGAAGAACGCCGCCCGCACGTCCTCGAGGGGTGTCCCGGTCCATCGCGACCAGGCCAGTCGGTACACCGCGAGCTGGAGCTCACGCGCGCGCATGGCCTCCGGTTCGACGGGCGGTCGCCCGGTCTTCCAGTCGACGACGACGACAGGTCGGGTCGTCTGCTCGGTGCCGGGAGGCACCCCGGGCGCGTCGGGATCGGGGAAGACCGCATCGATCCGGGATCGGAGCACGTAGCCCGCCACCGGTGTCTCGATGTCGACCTCGACGGCCACCGGTTCCCGGTCGGCCCACGCGCTCCGGAGGAAGCTGTCGCGCAGCACTCGGTCGTCCGCAGTCGGCAGGTCCGCGTCGTCGTCGCTCCCGGGGAGGTCCTCGAGGTCGACCAGCGCGGGCGCCGCGAAGTGCGACTCGACCCAGGCGTGGAAGCGCGTGCCGCGGCGCGCCTGCGGTGACGGTTCGAGCGGGACGGGCCGGCGGAGCGCACCGGCGAACGCCTGCGGGTCGGCCGCCAGCCGAACGACCGCGGACGCCGAGAGGTGCGCCGGAAGCTCGACGCCCGGGTCCGGCGTCGCCCGACGGCGACGCTCCGCGAGCAGCAGGTCGACGTCCCGGGTCCGCTCGTCCGCCCCGCCGGCACTGTCCGGACCTGCGTCCCCACCGGTGCCGTCAGAGCCAGGTACCCCGTCGGTACCGGGTGTCCTCCCCACAGCGCCGGCGCCCTCGGGACCCGCCGTCGTCCCGAGCCTGCGACGGACCGCAGCTGCCGCACGCTCGAGGGCGGCACGGCGCCCGTCGGGCGCGTCCGGGCGCGGCCAGGTCGGCAGATCCGCACCGCTCGGTGGCTCGGGCCTCGCCTCGATGGGTCCGTCGAGGTCGCCGTCGACCGCGACGAGCCCGGCCTCGACGAGCTCGGACAGGAAGATCGCGGGCCGGTGCGCGGTCGTCGCATCCCGCCAGTACGAGCCCGTCAGCAGCAGGTGACGCCGCGCACGCGTCACCGCGACGTAGGCGAGCCGTCGCTCCTCGCGCAGCTGGTGCTCACCCGCATCGACGACGAACTGCTCTCGACGCAGGTCGAGCTCCTTGGGGCTGCCCGCACCCTGGTAGGCGAATGCGGGCAGGTCCCCGGCATCGCCGCGCAACGGATACGGAAGCGTGCCGACGCCAGTCAGCCATCCCGAGTCACGCGGGCCGCCCGCCCCGAGCGTCCGGATCGCCGGGAAGACCCCGTCGCTCAGGCCCGCGACCGCGACCACGTCCCACTCGAGCCCCTTGGCGCCGTGCACGGTGATGAGCTGGACCGCATCCGGGTCCGGCTCGGCGACCGGTCGGTCGAGACCACGCTCCTCACGCTCGGCGGCCTCGAGCCACGCCAGGAACGCGCCGAGGGTCGGCAACGGCGAGTCGCCCGCGAAGTCCGCCGCGACCCCGCGGAACGCGTCCAGGTTCGCGCGCCCACGACCGGCACCGAGACCCGGCCGGGCGCTCACCTCGATGTCGAGCCGCAGGAGTCGCTCGGCCTCGGCCACGAGCTCAGGCAGCGACAGGTAGGCGTGCTCGCGCAGCAGCCGCAGCGCGACGGCGAGGTCGGCGAGGCGGTCGTGCGCGGCCGTGCTCAGCGTTCGCCCCTGGTGACTCGTCCACCCGCGCCGTGGGAGGTCCTCGAGGGCGTCGACGATGCTGCGGTCGTCGACCACGTCGCCCTCGCGGCCGATCGTGCCCGTGTGCGCACCGACGAGCTCGGAGGACCAGTCGGCGAGCGCGTGCAGGTCGGCGGCACCGAGCTGCAGTCGTGGTCCTGTCAGCAGCCGCATGAGGGCGTCACCCCGTGAGGGGTCGTGGGCGGCCTGCAGCGCCGCGACCAGATCGGTCACCTCCGGCGACGTCAGCAGCCCACCGAGCCCGACGACCTCGACCGGGACTCCCCGTCCGCGCAGCGCCTCGCGGATCGCGGAGAACTGGGCACGTTTGCGGCACAGCACCGCCGCGGTGACCGGTGGCGTCACGTGCCCACCTCGACGTGACGTCGCCCGCCAACGCCCGACGACGAACTCGGCGATCGCCGCAGCCTCAGCGGCCTCGGTCTCGGCGTAGTGCGCACGCACCTCCCCCGCTCCGGCGGCGGGCCGCGCGCGGAGCGGTGGGTCGCCCACCGCGTGCCCGGCGGCTCGCAGCTCGGCGGACACCGCGTTCGCGACGTCCAGGACCGCCTGGTCGTTGCGCCACGAGACGCTCAGCGTGAGCCGTCGCGCCCGCGCGCTCGGGCCGTCCTCGACGGCGCGCCGGAACTGGTCCCGGAAGCGCTCGAGCCCGCCTGCGCTCGCCCCGCGCCACCCGTAGATGGACTGCTGCGGGTCGCCGACGGCCATCACCGGGTGCCCGTCGCCGAACAGCTGGTGCAGGAGCCGTGCCTGCACCACGGACGTGTCCTGGTACTCGTCGAGCAGCACTACCCGGAACCTCGCCCGCTCGCTCTCCCCGACCGCCGGCACCTCTCGGGCGAGCCGCTCCGCCAGTGCGACCTGGTCGCCGAAGTCGAGGGCCTCGTCAGCACGCTTGCGGAGCCGGTAGGCGTCCACGACGTCCAGGACCCGGACACGCTCCTCCAGGTTCGCGACGAGGTCACGCACCTTGGCGTAGGGCGCGCGTGCGGGTTCGCCCGCCGGGGTCTCGAGGATCGTGTCGATGATGTCCCGGATCCGCGTGCGCGCCTCGGCGGGTGTCAGGACGTGCTCGTTCAGGGCGCCGTCGA
>DATKTF010000109.1:0-4576 GCA_035531255.1 Cellulomonadaceae bacterium | reverse complement strand
TCCATCGCGCGCACGCCGAGCTCGAGCGGGGTGTCGACGCGGCTGCGGTCGAGGGCGTTCGGCGCCGAGCCGGTCACCGGCACGTGCGCGTCGCCGAGCGTCACGAGGTCACCGACCGCGCAGTCGATGCCGACGACCTCGATCGAGAGCCCGACCACGGACCGGACGGCGCCGACGCGCTCGGGCGCGGCAGACCCGAGTGCGCGCCGCCACTGCGATGCGGCCGCGTCGGTGTCCCAGGTGGAGGCGACGCGGGCGCCGGTTCCGGCGACGCGCGTGTCGGTCACGGTCTCGAGCAGGTTCATCGGCCGTGACCTGCGACGATCTCCCGGACGCGCGCGACGGCGGTGCCGAGTCGCGCGTCGAGGTACCCGGACTCGTGCACCGACAGCGCGTCGCCGGGGGCGAGCGACGGGTCGGCGAGCACCATCACGCCGTCGGGGAGCGTCACGCCGCCCTCGTCGATCGCGACCTGGATCCGGTGCGCGTCGGGCGGGCTGAGCCGGATGGTGTGCAGGCCGAGCTCCAGTGGCACGGTCAACGCCTTGTCGAGGGCGACGCGCGCCGAGCGTTCGCCGTCGGCGAGCTCCGTGCCGATCAGGGTCTCGGCGAGCTCGAGCGCGGCGACCTGGAGCCGCCGCTGGGCCTCCGCGAGCACCGGTGCGGTGCGGGCCTCGGCCGCGGCGCACGCGCGTTCGAGTGCCGCGACGAGGGCGGCATGGTCGGCGGCGCGCACGGCCTCGGCCTCGGCCTGCTCCTCCACGAGACGACGACGCAGCGCCGTCGCCTGCTCGGACGCGGCACGCGCGCCCGCTGCCCACCCCGCGGCATACCCGGCGGCACGGACCCGGTGGTCGTCGGTCGCCGCCGAGCGCACGCCGGTGAGCGGCGAGGGCTCGAAGGTCGTCGGCTCAGGAGACATACTCGTCCTCCCCCTCGCGACGGATCACGATCTGGCCGCTCTCCTCGAGCCGACGGATCGACTGCACGATGCCGGCGCGCGCGTCCTCGACCTGCGAGAGACGGACCGGCCCGAGCAGGTCGACCTCCTCGACGAGGTTCTCGCTGGCACGCTCCGACAGGTTGTGCAGGATCTTCTCCCGCACCTCCTCGGAAGCGCCCTTGAGCGCGACCGCGAGGTCGCCGGACTCGACCTGGCGCAGCACGAGCTGCACCGCGCGGTCCTCGAGCAGCGTGATGTCCGCGAACACGAACATCCGGCTGCGGACCTCCTCCGCGAGCGCCTCGTCGCGGGCCTGCAGGCCCTCGAGGATGGCCTTCTCCGTGGTCGGGTCGGCGCGGTTGATGATCTCGACGAGCGGCTGGACGCCGCCGATCGCGGCCGTCTCCGCCGGCACCAGCACCGCCGAGGCCTTGCGCTGGAGCGACTCCGCGACCACCGCGACGACGTCGGGCGAGGCGCGCTCCATGAGCGCGATCCGGTGCGCCACCTCGGCCTGCTGCTCGCCGGGGAGCCCGGCGAGGATCGCCGACGCGTGGTCGGGGCGCAGGTGGGCGAGCACCAGGGCGATCGTCTGCGAGTGCTCGCCGGAGAGCAGCGACAGCACCTGCCGGGCGTCGGCGTGCTGCAGGAACTCGAACGGTTGACCGGCGAGGGTCGTCGCGAGCCGCCCCATCACCCCGGCCGCCCGCTCGATCCCCAACGACTGCTCGAGCAACGTCTGCGCGTATCCGAGACCGCCCTGGGTGACCATCTGCGGTCCCGAGAGCGACACCGCGTGGAACTCCTCGAGCGCGGACTCGGCGGTCTTCTGGTCGATCCGCTCGAGCCGCACGATCTCGGCGGTGAGCTCCTCGATCTCGCTCTCGTCGAGCTTCGACAGCACGGCCGACGCACGCTCGCGGCCGATCTGCATGAGGACGAGGGCGGCCTTCTGGGTCCCGGTGAGCACCATCACCATCAGCGCTTGCCCCCGACGAGCCAGCCGCGCAGCAGCTCGGCGACCTCAGCGGGCTGCTCCTCCGCGAACGCCCCGATCTCGGCGCGCTTGATCGCGATGTCGCTCGGCCCCTCGGGCACCGGGGGCGCCGCGGGGATCGCCGGGAAGCCGTCGTAGCCGGGGCCGATGCCGAGACCCAGCGGGTCGTCGTCGTCCTGGACCATCCGCAGCTCGCCGAGGTCGAGCGCCTCACGCCGCGCCTTGCCACGCTGCCGCAGCCCCACGATCACCAGGAAGATCACGAAGAGCAGCACGGCGCCGGCGATGGCCCCCTGCTTGATGAGCGCGGTCTTCTGCGCGGCCTGCGTCGCGGCGTCCGCCTGGGCGAGGGCGGTCTGGGCGGCCGCGGCCGCCGTCGTGTCGAACGCCATCTTGGAGACCGAGACGGTATCACCGCGCGTCGGGTCGATGCCGGCAGCGGCGGCGATCATCGCGTTCACCTGCGTCATGTCGAGCGAGGCCGCGGCCTTGGAGTCGAGCACGACGGCGACCGACATGCGCCGGACGGTGCCGGGCGCGGTGATGGTGTCCTCGGTGACCTTGTCGAGCGTGTTGTCGACCGTCGCGCTGTTCTTCGCGTAGGAGCCCGTCCCGGCCGTCGACGTCCCGGTGGGCACGGCGATGTTGTCGGGGCCGAGCACGCCGCTCGACGCGGTGCCGTTGCCCGAGTAGACCTCCGACGTCGTCGCGGAGGACAACGGCGGCAGCGGGCTGGGCGTCGGCGCGCTGTACGACTCGCTCGTGCGGTGCGTCTGGTCGTAGTCGAGGTCCGCGTTGACCGTCACGGCGCCCTTGCCGGGGCCGACGACGCGGTCGAGCATCGACTGGATCGACGCCTGCACGCGGGCCTCGTAGTCGCTGGTCTGCTGACCGGCGATGCCGCTCGCGACCGTGCTGCCGACGGCCGAGAGCACCTTGCCGTCCGCGTCGACGACGGAGACGTCCGTCGGCTTCATGCCCTCGATCGAGGCCGAGACCAGGTGCACGATCGACTGGACCTGGTCCGTGCCGAGGGTCACCCCGGGCGCGGTCTTGACGAACACCGACGCGGTCGGGTCCGACTTGGTCGCGACGAACACCGTGTCCTTCGGGATCGCGAGCTTGACGGTCGCCGCCGTGACCCCGTTGATCGCGGAGATGGTCTTGGCGAGCTCGCCCTCCATCGCCCGCTGGTAGGTGATCTGCTGGGTGAAGTCCGACGACGTCGCGCTCATCTTGTCGAGCAGCGAGTAGCCGCCGTCCGAGGTGGCCGGGAGCCCCGCGGCGGCCATCTTCAGCCGCATCGCGTAGACCTGGTCGGCGGGCACGAGGATCGTCGCGCCGCCGTCGGCGAGCTGGTAGGGCACGCCCTGCGCGGTGAGCTGGTCGACCATCGCGCTCGCGTCGGTCGCGCTCACGTTCGAGAACAGCGGGCTCATGGTCGGCTTCGTCAGCCAGCTCGACAAGGCGATCGTGCCCAGCACGAGCACCGCGAGGCCGATCACGGCGAGGGTCTTCTGCGCGAGCGAGAACTTGCGCAGCGTGGTCTGGACCCGCCCACCGAGGGCGGTGATCTGGGGAGGCATCAGGCCTGCATCTGCATGATCGTGGTGAACGCGCCGACGGCCTTGTCACGCACGGCCGCGGTGAGCTGGACCGCGAGCTTCGCCTCGGTCGCCGCGATCGTGTACGTGTGCACGTCGCTGAGATTCCCCGTGACGGCCTGCACCGCGAGGGCGTCGGCGTTGGACTGGAGCGCCTGGAGCGAGTCGACGGACGAGCCGAGCACGTTCGCGAACGAGCTGCCTGTCGAGCCGGTGGTGCCGGTGACCTGGGTCGAGGCCCCGAGGCTGCTCGCGGACGTGATCCCGGAGAGCGCGGAGACGGGCGAGATGCTCATGCGGTGCGTCCGATCTGGAGTGCGGCGGTGTAGGCGTCCTTGGCGCGGTCCACCACGGCGGCGTTCGCCTGGTAGCCGCGCTGCGCCATGATCAGCTGGGTCATCTGGCTCGCCATGTCGATGTCTGGGTAGCGCACGTACCCGTCCTTGTCGGCAAGCGGGTTCGTCGGCTCGTAGACGAGCTTGCCGGTGGCGCTGCCGAGGGCGATCCCGGTCACCTGGGTGCCGGTGCCCTCGCCATTGGGGCCGGTCATCGAGGAGGCCTCGACGTACTTCGCCTGGTAGGCGGCCTCCGACGTCGGCTTGACGGTGTCGAGGTTGGCGAGGTTGTCGCTGATCGCGTCGAGCCACTTGCGGTAGACGGTCAGCCCGGTGCTGGCGATCCCGATCGCCCCGAACGTCGTCACAGCGAGCTCTTCATCGCAGCGGCGAGGATCGTGAACTTGTCGTCCATCGCCTGCGTCGCGAGCTGGTAGCGGAGGTTCGTGTCGACGTTGCTCAACGTCTCCTCGTCGAGGTTCACGTTGTTGCCGTCGGTGCGCGTCGGCTCGAGGGACTGCGCGACGGTCGGCGTGACCGCGCCGCTACCGGACGCGACGGCGTCGGCGAGGGCGCTCTCGAAGGAGACCTTCCCGGCGTGGAAGCCGGGGGTCTGGAGGTTCGCGACGTTGTTCGCGATCACCCGCTGCCGCAACGCCAGACCATCCAGGGCGCTGTTGAGCGCCGTGATGCTCAC
>DATKTF010000108.1:0-4297 GCA_035531255.1 Cellulomonadaceae bacterium | reverse complement strand
GGTCTGATCTGGGGGCGCGGCGCCGTCGACATGAAGGACATGGACGCGATGATCCTGGCCGTCGTGCGACAGATGGCGCGCGAGGGGCGCCGTCCGGCGCGCGACGTCGTCGTTGCGATGTTCGCCGACGAGGAGGCCGGCGGCGTGATGGGTGCCCGATGGTCGGTCGACCATCGTCCCGAGCTCTTCGAGGGCGCATCCGAGGCGATCAGCGAGGTCGGCGGCTTCTCGGTCGAGGTCGCGGGTCGCCGCGCGTACCTGCTGCAGACCGCGGAGAAGGGGCTCGCCTGGCTCCGGCTCGTCGCCGAGGGCACGGCAGGCCACGGGAGCCAGGTCAACTCAGACAATGCGGTGACCCGGCTCGCGGGCGCGATGGCACGGATCGGGCAGCACGACTGGCCGCTGGCGTTGTCGCAGACCGTCCGCCAGCTCCTGACGGGTGTCGCCGATCTCACCGGCCTCGGGTTCGACCCGGAGGACCCCGACAGCGTCGATCGCCTGGTCGACGCGCTCGGGCCGGCGGCGAGGTTCGTCGGTGCGACCGTGCGGAACACCGCGAACCCGACCCAGCTCAGCGCCGGCTACAAGGCCAACGTGATCCCCGGGCGCGCCGAGGGTGCGCTCGACGCGCGGTTCGTCCCCGGCGGCGAGGCGGAGGCCATGCGCACCCTCCGGGAGCTCGCCGGTCCGGGGGTCCGCATCGAGGCCATCCACCGCGACATCGGCCTCGAGGTGCCCTTCGACGGAGACCTGGTCGACGCGATGGTTGCGGCGCTCCGGCACGAGGACCCGGGAGCGGCGGTGCTCCCGTATTCGCTCTCCGCAGGGACCGACAACAAGTCGCTGTCGAGGCTCGGCATCGCGGGCTACGGATTCGCGCCGCTCCGGCTCCCGCCGGACCTGGACTTCCCGGCGATGTTCCACGGCGTCGACGAGCGGGTGCCCGTCGACGCGCTCGTCTTCGGCACGCGGGTGCTCGATCGGCTTCTGCAGACCTGCTGAGGTTTGTCGGGCCGAGCCGCGCCGTCACGGCCGATCAGGACCCGAGAAGGTCGAGGGTGCTCCGGACCCGGATGATCTTCCGACGAAGCCAGACCTTGCTCACGCCGCCGGCGTAGAGGCGTGTACGGGCGAGCTCCCATCGTCCGTACTCGGCCTCGTCCGTCAGGACCCGGCACGCGTCGCCGCGCGACGTCGCCCCGGAGAACGTCAGAACCCGGTACTCGTACTCGCGTCCTTGTGCGCCCCACTCGCCGTCGATCCGGCGGGTCATCGTGTCGCCCATCCATCTCCTCCGCTCGCCCGGCGTCACCGAAGGACCATACGCAGTGTCATTGTGCCTGTCACGGAGATACGGTCAGGGCATGACCGTCGACCCGCGCGCCGCACTGGACCGCCTACTTGCCGCCCTCGAGGCCCATTACCACGCGATCGAGAGCCGTCGCGGCGAGGACGACCCGGCGGTGGACGACGCGTACGACGTGCTGGCGGATGCGTTCGAGGTGTACGACGACGCGCTCGGGACGGTCCACGGAGAGGCGATGCCGTTCTACCTCGCCGAGGACGGCGACGACGACGACCTGGACGACGACGCGGACGAGGATCCGGACGACGACACGGACGACGACACGGACGACGAGCTCGACGTCGACTTCGAGAGCGCCGACGGTGACCGCGATCACGTCCTGCGCAGTGCCCTCGACCGCACCGAGGGCTGAGTCACCCCGACGCGAGAGGTGCGCGTCGAGCGTTCCGGCTCGTCGGCGACTCAGCGGCGCTCCGGATACCCGAGCGCCGGTGCGCTGACCTCGTCCAGGGCGAGCCGGATCTCCGGCGGGAGGACCAGGTCGAGGGAGGCGAGCGAGGCGCGCAGCTGCGCGGGCGTACGCGCCCCGATGAGCGCAGAGGCCACCGGTGTCTGATCGGTCAGCCACGCGAGAGCGACCTCGAGCGGGCCACGACCGAGACCCTCGGCCGCGGTGCAGACCGCGTCGACGACCTGTGCCGACATCCCCCCGAGGTAGGGCTCGACGAAGCCGGCGAGATGGGCTGACGCCGCGCGGGAGTCGGCGGGGATCGTCCGCCGGTACTTCCCGGTGAGAACTCCCCGCCCGAGAGGCGACCAGGCGAGCACTCCGATCCCGAGGGACGTGGCAGCCGGGAGCACCTCGCGCTCGACCCCGCGCTGCAGGAGCGAGTACTCGACCTCGACGGCGGTGAGCCCGATCTCGTCGCCGAGGAGCGTCGCCGCCCTCGCGGTCTGCCATCCGGGGTGGTTCGAGAGCCCGACGTACCGGGCGCGCCCGCTCGTCACGGCCAGCCGCAGCGCCGAGACGGTCTCCTCGAGCGGGGTGCGGGGGTCGGGTGTCTGGACGAGCCAGAGATCGACGGTGTCGGTCCGCAGCCGCGCGAGCGACGAGTCGAGGGACGACAGCAAGGCGCCTCGGGAGGCGTCGACGACCCCTCCGGTCGCGGTCCGGCGCACGCCCGCCTTGGTGCACAGCACGATCTCGTCCCGCGGCACCACCGTCTCCAGGAGCTGACCGATCAGCTCTTCGGAGGCGCCGTTCGCGTAGGACGCCGCGGTGTCGAGCAGGGTGCCGCCCGCGTCGACGAAGTCCTTGAGCTGCTCGCCGGCCTCGTGCGCATCGGTGTCACGGCTCCAGGTCATGGTGCCCAACCCGAGACGGGACACCCGCAGGCCACTGCGTCCGAGCTGGCGAAGTTCCATGCCGCACAAGTTACCGGCAGACGTCCGCCTCCTCACGACGGTCCGGCGGCGACCGGGTCCGGCGGCCGGCCGTTCCGGCCGTCGATCGACCGGCGGGCGTTAGGCTTCCGACGTGCGCACCTGGCCCTCACCGGAGATCCCTGTCCTTCCCGGCCACGGCGGCACGATCCGGGTCCACGACTCCACGACCGGCACCCTCGTCGAAGCTGCGCCCGGACGCGACGCGGGGATGTACGTCTGCGGCATCACACCGTACGACGCCACGCACATCGGTCACGCCGCGACGTATCTCGCCTTCGACCTGCTGCTCAGGGCGTGGCGGGACGCCGGCAAGCTCGTCACCTACGTCTCGAACGTGACCGACGTCGACGACCCGTTGCTGGAGCGCGCCGCGGACACCGGCGTCGACTGGCGAGCGCTCGCGCTGGAGCAGACCGCGTTGTTCCGCGAGGACATGACGGCCCTCGGGGTCGTACCTCCCGACGTGTGGGACGGCGCCGTCGAGAGCATCCCGCGCGTCGTCGCGGCGGTCGAGCAGATGCTCGCGGACGGCACGGCCTACCGCGTCCCGCTCCGCGGTCCGGAGGCGGGGGGCGCGCGACGCGATCTCGGTGACGTCTACGCGGACCTGTCCGCCGACGACCTGTTCGGATCGGTGTCGCGTCTCGATCGGTCGCAGATGCGTGAGCTCTTCTCCGAGCGAGGAGGCGACCCCGACACGCCCGGCAAGCGCGATCCGCTCGATCCGGTGCTGTGGCGTCGCGAACGCGTCGGTGAACCGACGTGGGACGGGGGCAGCCTCGGGACCGGTCGTCCCGGCTGGCACATCGAGTGCGCCGTGATCGCGCGGGACGCCCTCGGGGCCTCGTTCGACGTCCAGGGAGGGGGGACCGACCTGCTCTTCCCGCACCATGAGATGAGCGCGTCGCACGTGCGGTCGCTCGCATCTGCGGCAGGGACCGGCGCGGCGGGCTGCGCCCATGCCCACGTGCACGCCGGGATGGTCGCTCTCGACGGTCACAAGATGAGCAAGTCGCGGGGCAACCTCGAGCTCGTCTCACGGCTGCGCGCGGCGGGTGTCGACCCGATGGCGGTACGGCTCGCGATCCTTGCGCACCACTACCGGGAGGACTGGGAGTGGACCGCGGACGATGTCGCTGCAGGTGCGGCCCGGCTCGCCCGATGGCGTGACGCGGTGTCCGGAAACGGCGGACCTGAGGCCTCCGCGACCCTCGGCGAGATCCGGGCAGCGGTCGCGGACGACCTGGACGCACCGCGCGCATTGCGCGCGGTCGATGTCTGGTGCGACTCCGTCGTCGCCGGCGACAGCGTCGGGTCGTGGGACGTCGGAGCACCTGGCGTCGTCGCGCGAGCGGTCGACGCGCTCCTCGGGATCCGCTTCTGACCCGGGCGCTCAGGCGCCGGTCACGCTCCGGTGCCCTTGTCCCGTCGGCGCAGGTACCGCTCGAACTCCTGCGCGATCGCCTCGCCCGAGGCCTCGGGGAGCTCGGCGGTGTCCTTCGCCTCTTCGAGCTGGTGGACGTACTCCGCGATCTCGGTGTCCTC
>DATKTF010000107.1:0-2476 GCA_035531255.1 Cellulomonadaceae bacterium | reverse complement strand
TTTGAGCTTGCCGAGCTGACGGGCGAACGTCTCGCTCGGCACGTCTTCGAGGTGGACGGGCAGCAGACGCGGCTTCATCATCACAGCGTCTTCCGTGAGAGAGCGGGCTTGACGACGACCTTGAGTGCGGCCGGGTCCTGGGCGCGACCGACGGCCTCGGCGAAGTCCTCGAGGGCGTAGCGGTCCGAGACCATCCAGTCGAGCTCGATCCGGCCCTGGCCGACCATCTCGGCCGCCCGACGGCAGTCGTCGAGCGTGGAGGCCGTTGTGCCGGCGACGAGCAGCTCCTTGTAGTGGATGAGATTGGTGTCGAGCTCGACGGTCGGCCGGCTCTTGGGCAGACCGCCGAAGAACAGCACCCGCCCGCTGGTTGCGGCGAGGTGCAGCGCCGCGGACTGGAGGGCGTGCACCGGCGCTGCGGTGATGACCACGTCCGCTCCCAGGCCCCCGGTCGCCGCCGCCACGCTCTCGTGCGGGTCCGCCGTGGTCGGGTCGACGACGACCGCGGCCCCGGCGCGCAGGGCCGCCTCGCGCCGCACCGCCGACGGCTCGGAGCAGATCACAAGCGCGGCCCCCCGGGTGCGCGCGAGCGCCACGTGTAGGAGCCCGACGGGCCCGGCGCCCGCGACGAAGACGGTGTCACCCTCGTGGACGTCGACCTTGTCCTGGCCCCGGAGCACGCAGGCGAGCGGTTCGATGAGGACGCCAGCGTCGGACGACACCGAGCCGAGGCCGATGAGGTTCCCGCGCTCGACGGCGCGGGAGGGGACCAGGACGCTCTCCGCGAAGCCCCCGTCCAGCGAGATGCCGATCGCCTCGGTCGTGGGGCAGAGGTTCTCGTTGTTCCGCCGGCACTGGGCGCACACGCCGCACCCGATGTTGGGGGCGACGAAGACCACGTCGCCGACGGCAAGGCCGGGCAGGGACACGCCCGGGCCCACCTCGCTCACGCGGCCGACCACCTCATGGCCGGGCACACGCCCCCTCCCGTTCGCGAACCCAGAGTGCTCCCCCTTGAAGATCCGGACGTCGGTGCCACACACCCCCGCGCTGTCCACGGCGACGCGCACGTCACCGCGCCCCAGGGGCCGCACGTCGACGTCGGCCACGACGAGGTCCCGCGGGCCCCGGTACACGACGGCGCGCATGGTCATTCCCCCGTCCTCGTCTGCCAGGTGGGGACGAAGCCCGGCGCCTGCACCTCGGCGACGGTCACGGTCCGGCCCTCGAGCATCGAGAGCGTGCCCGCGAGGACCAGGCCGACGGCTCGTGTGCCGTCGGCTGCGCCGACCCGCAGCGGAGCGCCGTCCATCGCGTCGACGAAGGCCACCATCTCCCGCACGTAAGCGTCGGCGAACCGGTCACGCCACGAGCGGTAGACCGGCTCGCGCCGCTGCGCTGCGCCGGCGACGATGCTGGCCAGCCCACCGGGTCCGGTGTGGCCCACCTGCACCATGCCCGCAGTGCAGGTCACCTCGACCCGCGCGTCGTAGCCGTAGTCGGCGGGGCAGACCCCCGCGACCGTGGCAATGGCCCCCGACTCGAAGGTTACGGTCGCGACCATCGTGTCGTAGAAGTGCTCCGTGGCGACGCCCCGCTGGGCGCCCTTGAAGTTGGCGACCCGCGTGTGAATGTCCACCGGCTCGGATCCGGCGTACCAGCTGATCGTGTCGAGGTCGTGGCTGTTGACCTCTGCGATCATGCCGTTGGAGGTCCGGATGTCGTTGGCCCACGCCGGTGGCAGGCCTGGTCCGTGGGTGAGCGACTTGATGATCATTGGGTCACCAATGTCCCCGCTGCGGAGCAGCTCGGCACCCGCAACGAAGTCACGGTCGAAACGACGCATGAAGCCGAGCTGCAGCGCTACGCCGGCGGACTCGGCGGCCACGCTGATCGCCGCGCACTCGTCGAGGTTCATCGCCATCGGCTTCTCGAGGTGCACGTGCAGCCCCGCGCGGATTGCCGTCAGGGCGAGCGGGTGGTGGGTGAAGGTCGGCGTTGTGATGACGACCCCGTCGTACGTCCCGCGCTCGAGCGCCTCCTCGAGGGATGCGCACACGAGGCCGATGCCGTAGTCGGCGGCGAGTTCGGCGCCGATCTCGCGGCTCGGGTCGCAGATCGCCGTCACCTCCGCTCGGTGCCCGACGTGTTCGGTGATGCTCTGGGTGTGGAGCCGACCGACGCGTCCCGCGCCGACCATGCACAGCCGCTTAGTCGCCATCAGATGATCTCTCCTGTTCCGTGTTTCTCGGAAAGTGCTGACTCGGTGCGGTAGCCCTCGGCCCATCGCGCCGACCACCGCCGGTAGCTCTCGGTGGCAGCCTCGTAGGCGGTCGCCGTGGCGGCGTCGGGGCGAGCGACCGGTCCGTAGGCGGATGGCTCGAGTTCGGGCAGCTCCTGCCCGATCGCCGCCATCGCGACCATCGCGGCCCCCCGGGTTCCCGACTCGGCGCCCACGACGGGCCGGTACGGCGTC
>DATKTF010000106.1:0-3834 GCA_035531255.1 Cellulomonadaceae bacterium | reverse complement strand
ACACCCCAGACCGGGACACCCGACCATGGCGCGGTGACGCCCTCGGGGACCTTGCACACCTCCCAGGAGGCAGGCGGGATGACACCGATGCCGGCCTTCTTGTCGCGCCACTGGGCGAGGAACCCGCGGCGGAACTCGTCGTCGTCCATGCCGTCGCGCTCGGAGGCGATCACGGACAGGTCGATCGTGTGACCGAGGGCCGGCATGCACCCGCGCCAAACGTCCTTGTCGTCGGGGTCTGCGTCGTCCGGCGCGGAGTACTCGAAGTACGCGACCCGCGACGTCTTCGACGGGGTGATGATGCGGGCTCGGCCGTCCTCGACCTTCGCCCGCAGGTAGGTCGAATCACCGTCGCCGGCCGCGGACGCAACCCACAGCTGGGCGTTGGGGCGGGTGCTCATCGCCGGGCGCATGGCCTGCTCGAGGCGGTTGTCGGCGTGGGCGAACGCCTCGTCGATGTGCCCCTCGTCGAGCGGCGGACCGTGGCCGGCCTTCTTGGTGACCGCGTCGATCCACCAGCGGGAGGCGTTCGTGAACCTGATGTGCTCGCTGCCGGCCTGGGCGCGGAAGCCGGGCATGTCCCCACCGGTCTTGGCGAGGAAGTACGAGAGCGCCGAGTCGGCGATCGGGGTGTAGAAGTCCTCCTCGAGACGCCGGCGCGCCATGTTCCGCGTCTGCGCCGTGTACACGAGACGCATCCGCGGGGCCGAAAGCATCCGGTGCGTGGCCTTCGCGAGCAGCAGCGTCGTCTTGCCCTGCTGGCGCGGGACCAGAAGGCGGATCTCGCGGTAGAAGAAGAAGCCCGTGACCGGGTCGATCTCGCACGCGACGTCCGCCACGTGCCGCTGCCACGGCATGAACGGCGTCCCGAGCGCGGTCGCTACCTTTGCGACCTTCCCGCCAAGGGTCGCCCGAGCCGGATTGCGCTCGGTGCCGAACCTCGGCCCTGGGTCAGTCGGCTGTTCCGAGGTCAAGGAGGAACCCCTCAGCGCCCTCGGCGACGGACGGACTCGAGGAGACGGCACGCAGCCGGTTCAGGAGCTCCATCGTGCGCAGCTCCAACGGAGAGACGAGATCGAGCCGCCCGTGGCCGTTCACCTGGTCGAGCATCCGGGCGTTGAGCCGCGCCATCCGCGCGAGCGTCCGCTTCCACGGCGGCTCGCCCTGCAGCCCAGCCAGGTCCTCGCGCAGCGCCTTCTCGATCGCGCCCGCCTTCGCCTTGAAGTCCAACGGCAACGGCGCCGCGATCGGCGCGACGTCAGCGAGCGCCTCGGCGGCCACGACCTCGCCGGCGACCTCCGCCTTGCGCTGCTTCGCACGCCACTCGGCGTTCGCCACACGGTGACCCTCACGGCAGATCGGGCACCTGCAGCCACGGCGATACCCCGGCTGCCCGTGCTTGGTGATCTCACGCATCAAGCACCTCCCGAACCACATTCCGTGGGGCGCCACCCGGCATTTCAGGTGGGGAGAAAAAAAGATTCACTGCGCGGTCGCCCATGACGCTGATCCTCAAAGAATCGGCGTTTGACCTGCGACGACGTTAGAACGGCCAGTCATATGAGGTCCGCCGCGGAGTCGCTTTCGGTCCGCGCTTACCTGCATTGCATCCGAAGTGCGCAGGTCGCAGGTTCCAGCGTGCGGTCGGGTGCCCGCCGTACTGCAGGTCGGTGATGTGGTCCAGGGACGGACCGTGCGGGTGGTTGCGGCGCAGGCCGAAGATGATGACCCGGTTCAGTTCCGGGTAGAGACAGACCGGTACCTGGCACAGCGACCCGGGCGGGCATAACTCGGTGACCAACGTCCGCCACGTCCGACCACCGCGGCCGCGTTTCGGATCCCACTCGTCCAGTGGCATCGATGACCCCCAGCCCTGCACGGTCCTCGGCGCCGGCGGCGTTGATCCGATCCGGGTGCGCGAGCTGAGGTGACGATGAGGACTGGCGACGTCGGGTCGTGCGACGCTCGACGACCCGGAAGGCCCGCCAGCCCAGCACCCGGCAACGCCGGGACGACCTGCACCCGAGAGCGTGCGGCTCCGGGAAGCACGAAGGCCCGGTCGATGACCGGGCCTGTCTTGGGTACGACGTACCCACTGAGGTGCACGATACGCCACCGCGCCGGTCACCGTCACGCATGAATCGACGACCGGCGCGCCATGAGAGCTGCTACTCCAAGGCGAAGACCCAGCGTCGCTCCTGCTCGCGCCAGCCCGCCATCCGGTAGACGTCCCGCTCGTAGGTGACTGTGTCAGCGGCGTCCGCTTCGGCGGCCCACGACCACGGCCGGATCCGCGCGACGTTGAACGGCTCCCAGACGTTCTCGACCGTGAAGATCTGGCCGTCCTTCTCGCCGCCGCGCAGCTCGACCTCCTTCACCGCCGGGTGCCAGACCCCAAGGAAATGCCGGATGCCGAAGCGGTCCATCTCGACGACCGACGAGTCCTCGATCAGGACAACGTCGACCGGGGCTAGCTCGACGGCGTAGGAGTGCGCTGCATCTGCGAGCTGACCGGCGACGCGATGCTGGGCGGCCGCGAGGACTTCGATGCGCGCCACGCGGAGCAGATCATTGACGATCGCGATACGGAGCCGGAGCGAGCGCACGGCGCGGATCTGCTCGAGCGACCAGGTCGTCACAGTTGCCACGCTGGGTTGAAGTCGGGGTGATCTGAGTACGGCTGGGCGAGGAGGAGCTTCGTCTCGCAGGGCTCGGCGCCGATGATGACGCCATCCTCCTCTTGGCAGTCGCAGTGGTCGACGTCCGGAAGCGGGTTCGCGGGTCGCCGGGAGTTGTCCGGGTGATAGACGCGCGTCTGGTGCAGAGCCAAGATCGCCCGCTTCGACGCGACGTCGGCGAGGACGAACGCGCGCGGCGCGTAGATCGGGTGCCCGGACGTGTCACGCCAGAAGTGTCCGTCTGGCGCGATACTCGGCGGCTCGCTCGGCCACCGCCGCGCCATCGCCTCGTCCTCGTCGAGCATCGCGGTCAGGAACTCCGTCGGGGTCATCGTGTCGTCTCCAGTTCGGGTGCGGGGTCGGACATCGCCAGGCGGACGTGCTCGCCGAGGATCCCGATCGTCGACGAGTCCCACGCCGAGCCGCAGTGCCGGCAGACCGCGGCGAGCGGATCGAGTCGGATCTGCAGGCCACCGCGGCGCGAGCACACCATGCACGGCACGTTCGTCTTGATCGGCGCGAGGTCCCACGTCGTGACGATCCGGGCACGAGCCCACCAACGCAGCACATCGGCGTCGAGGTACCGCAGGTCTGTCGCGTCGAGCTCGTGAGCGCGAGAGCCGATCGTCACCAGGTCGGCGCCGAGATCCGACGTCGAGATCGCGGTGAGCGTCTTGAGCCACCACCTGGACTGCTTGCGGATCGTGCGCAGGCAGTCGATCGCGTCGAGGCTGCCGGGCGGCTTCGAGTCATGGCCCGACGACGAGGACCCGGCCGTGCTGCCGCCGATGACCTGGTCGAGCTGGACGATCAGCGGCGGGTGCTCGGTCGTGGTGATCTTCTGCTCGAGGCGCGTGGCCAAGGCAGACGGCACCCACTGGGTCTCACGGGTGGTGACCGGCTCGGTCAGATCGGCGATGCGTTCGATGATCCGGTCACACACGATCTGGGATCGATCGTGCGGGGCGTCAGGGTAGACGTGCTGGCGGCCCATCAGGAGTCTCCTCGAGCGGTGGATGACAGAGAGCGACCACCACGGCGGCCACGACGACGACGAGCAGACCCGGGCGAAGGCCCGTCAAGACCCGACCCGGCAAGACCCGAGGCCGACCCGACCAGACCCGACCCGGGCATATCAGTTCCGTCGGGGCACCCC
>DATKTF010000105.1:0-7372 GCA_035531255.1 Cellulomonadaceae bacterium | reverse complement strand
GGGAGGCGAAGCGCCGCGGTCCCGGTGAGGTGGTGGCATTCACCCCGGAGCTGTACTCGGTCGTGCACCGGCGGCGTCGGCTCACGGCAGACCTCCTCGTCGCGGCGGAGCGTGGCCAGCTTCGCGTCGTGTACCAGCCGGTCGTCGGCATGCGGGACGGCGAGCTCATGGGGACCGAAGCCCTCCTCCGCTGGGCGCACCCGGAGCTGGGAGACGTCTCGCCGATGGAGTTCATCCCCCTGGCCGAGGCGACCCGGGCGATCCACACCATCGGGGAGTGGGTGCTGCGGACGGCGATCGCCGATGCCGCCGCCTGGCAGACCACGCCCGGGCTCGAGGGCGTCGGCGTCGCCGTCAACGTCTCGGTGCGCCAGCTCACCGACGCGGCGTTCCCGGACCTCGTCGTCTCCGCCGTGCAGGAGGTCGGGCTCCCCGTCGCGCTCCTGACCCTCGAGGTCACCGAGACCGCGCTCGCCGAGAACCTCGACGAGCTCGTCCCGAGCCTCGCGCGGCTGCGCGCGCACGGCGTCGGGCTGGCCATCGACGACTTCGGCACGGGCTACTCCTCGCTGTCCTACCTCCACCGCATCCCCGCGACGAGCATCAAGATCGACCGGTCGATCACTGCCGACCTGACGAGCGACATCTCCGCCGTGGCGATCGTCGAGAGCCTCACCCGGCTCGCCGCGACCCTCGGGCTGGACGTGATCGCGGAGGGCATCGAGGAGGTCGCAGAGCGCGGAGTCCTGACCGGGCTCGGCGTCGGCTTCGGTCAGGGCTGGCTCTTCTCCAAGGCGATCGACCGTGCCGAGCTGGCCGCGGTCGCCGTGCAGGCGTGGCGGCCGGTCGCGCACGAACCGGCCAGGACCGGCGACCGGCAGCCGACGCCGACGCCGACGGGCGACCCGGTGACGGCCACGTACACGATGGACCACCAGCGCCGGGTCGTGACGTGGGACGCCGGCGCGGTGGCGCTCACCGGGTACCCGTCCGAGCGGGCCGTCGGGAGCCCGTGCCACCATGCCCTGCTCGTGCACACCGACGACGACGGGCGGCTGCTCTGCGGCGACAGGTGCCCGATGCTCGCCGTGATGGCGGACGGGCGGCCCCGGACCGCGCACGTGTTCTTCCCGCACGCCGACGGTCACCGGGTGCCGTCGATGGTCCACGGCGAGGCGGTCCGGGACGCGTCCGGGACGATCGTCGGCGCGATCGAGACGTTCACCGACGACACCCCGCACCGCACGAACGTCGAGCACGCGGAGGCTGCGCTCGCCGCGGCGCGCACCGATGCCGTCACCGGACTGCCCAACCGTCGTCGTGCGCTCGTCGCGCTGGCGGACTGGATCGTGAACCCGGGGGGACCGGCGTCGGCCGTGATCCGCGTCGACCTGATCCCGACCCGGGCCGGACTCCGGCCGGAGGACCCGGAGGTGGCGGACGTCGTCGTGGCGACGGTCGCCCGGACGCTGATCGGGGCCGCCCGGCCCGCCGACTACCTCGCGCGAACCGGGCCCGCGCAGTTCCTCGTGCTCGCGGTCGCCGAGACCGTTGCCGAGCTCGACCGGCGCTCGGCGGCGCTGCACCGGCTCATCGCCGCGACGGCTCCGACCCACGACGGCCGACGAGTGCCCGTTCGTGCCGAGGTGACGGTCGTCCATGTCACGCCCGGTGAGGCGTTCGGCGCGGTGCTCGCGACTCTCGGCATCCCTGCCGCGACCCCGGACCTGGTGCGGACACGATGAGCGCCGCGCCCGGGAGCGAGCCGCACGGCACCGCCGCGGGTGCCGAACGACGGGGAGCCGTCCCGGTGCGGAAGCAGCGCCACGGCGTCCCGGGCGTGGTACGGCAGCTCGTGCCGTTCGCCCTTGCGGCCTCCGTGGTGCCGTTGAGCGGGCTCATCGGCCACGGTGTCATGAACGGCCGCGCGTTCGCCGTCGGCATCCTGCTGACGGTGCTCGTGCTCCCGGCGGTCGTCGTGATCCAGGTGCGCCGGATGCCGGGCTGGTTCAGATGGACGACGATGGTGGCCACCTTCGCCATGCTGGCGCTGACGGTCCAGGCCGTCGGCGGCGCGGACTCGGGCGCGCTGGTCGTTCTCCTCCTGCCCGTCGTGTGGATGGCGTTGTACGAGCGGCGCACCCAGGTCGTCGTCGCTCTCGTCCTTGAGTCGGCGGCGTCGGTGGCGCTGCACGCGGCTGATCCCGTCACGCCGTTCAGCGCGGAGGACCTGCGTCGGATCGTCGTGTTCCTCGCGGTGTCGTCACTGACGGCGTGGGCGATCGCTCGCCTGGTCGCGCAGCTGGCGCGCAGCGAGCGGTCCGCGCGAAAGGGGCAGCAGACCCTCGCGGCGATCGCTGCGGCGGCACGCGCGATCCGGGAGAGCGACGACGCGCGCACGACGGCGTGCGAGGCGGCGATGGAGGTCTCCGGGGCGTCGAGCGTCTTCCTGCTCGAGTCGGACGACGCGGAGCACCTGGTGATCACCGCCTCGACCGGGACGCCGCTCGAGCCCGTGCGACTGGACCTCGCCGAGCCGTCGGCCTCGGTCGTCGCGTATCGCAGCGGAGCCCCGCTGTACGTCGCCGACGTCGAGGGCGACGCACGGGTCAGCCCGAGGCTGCGGGGGCTGACCGGGGCGCGCAGCCTCCTCGCCCAACCGTTCAGCCACGGCGGGCGGGTGCGCGGTGTCGTGGTCGTCAGCTGGCTCGAGCCGCACCCGGAGTCGGCCGCGGAGACCCGGTCCACGCTCGCCCTGCTCGCCGAGGAGTTCGGCTCCGCCCTCGAACGCATGGACCTGAACGCGGCGCTCGAGCACCGCGCGACGACCGACCCGCTGACCGGGATGGCGAACAGGCGGGTGTGGCGCGAGGAACTCCCCCGGATGATGACCGACGCGGGGCCGCTCTGCGTCGCGCTTCTCGACCTCGACTACTTCAAGACCTACAACGACACGCACGGCCACCTCGCGGGCGACACCGTGCTCGCCTCGCTGGGGCGGTCCTGGCTCTCGATGCTGCGACCGCAGGACCTGCTGGTCCGGTGGGGTGGCGAGGAGTTCGCGCTCGCCCTGCCGGACTGCCCGGTCGACTGCGCCCTCGAGGTGCTCGAGCGGCTCCGCGCCCAGGTCCCCGACGGGCAGGCCGCATCGGCCGGGCTGGCGTGCTGGGACGGCGTCGAGACGATCGAGGTGTTGATGTCGCGCGCCGACGCCGCGCTGTACGAGGCGAAGCGGACCGGCCGGAACCGGACCGTGCGGTCGGTGGCAGGACCGGACGGGGTCGACCGGGGCGAGCCCGCCGCCGTCCGCTGACGCTCCGGCCGGGCCGGTCGGTGCGAGCCGTGCGTCGCGCCCGGCTTGCGGTGCGTCGTCGGCAGATGGACGGTGGAGGTGCACGGTCCTCCAGGAGGCGCCGACATGCCCACACGTCGCTCCGACGTCGGACGGTTCCCACCGCTCGGCGCGCTCCGAGGTCCGGCGGTCGCGGGGAGCGGGCCGCTCGGCATCGGGATCGACGTCGTCGATGTCCCGCGGTTCGCCGACCTTCTCGCGCGTCGTGGCTCGGCCCTCGGTGACCGCGTGTTCACCGCGGAGGAGCTCGCGACCTGCGGCGGGAGCCCGCAACGCCTCGCGGCCAGGTTCGCGGCGAAGGAAGCGGCCGCCAAGGCCCTCGGGCTCGGCATCGGGCCGGTCGCTTGGCGCGACGTCGAGGTCGGCGCGGGCGACCGGGGTGCGCCGGTGCTGCGGCTGCACGGTGAGGCACGGCGCGTTGCCGAGACCCGGGGCCTGGATCGTTGGGCGGTGAGCCTGTCTCACGACGCGGCTCGCGCCGCGGCGCTCGTGGTGGCCACCGGAACGTGCAGGACGGTGCTCGAGCCATGACGTACGCGACGATCCACAAGGACCCGGCCGACCTGCGCGTCGCACCGAACCTGCCCGCGGACGTGGCCCGGCGCGACGCGTTCACGTGGGACGTCGCGCGGACGTGGCTCGACCACCTCCCCGACGGTGCGGGACTGAACATCGCGCACGAGGCGGTCGACCGGCACGCGCGCGGTGCGCGCGCCGACCACGTCGCGATCCGGTGGCTCGGCAAGCACGGCGAGCGCACGGATCTCACCTACGCCGAGCTCGCCCGTCGGACGAACCGCTTCGCCCGGGTGCTCGACACCCTGGGGCTCGACCGTGGCGACGCCGTGTTCGCCCTGTCAGGGCGCGTCCCCGAGCTGTACGTCGCGGCGTTGGGGACCCTCAAGGCCGGGTGCGTGTTCTCTCCGCTGTTCTCCGCGTTCGGTCCCGAGCCCGTGCGTCAGCGCCTCGCGATCGGAGAGGGGCGCGTGCTCGTGACGACGCGCACCGCCTACGAGCGCAAGATCGCGCCGATGCGGGAGTCCCTGCCGTTCCTGAGGCACGTGCTGCTCACCGACGTCCCGGCCGGCGGTGCGGCCCCGGCCGGCACCCTCGTGCTCGCCGACCTGATGGCCGACGCCTCCGACGTGTACCGGATCGCGCCCACCGGACCGGAGACACCGGCCCTGCTGCACTTCACGAGCGGCACCACGGGGACCCCGAAGGGGGCTGTGCACGTCCATGAGGCCGTCGTGATGCATCATGCGACCGGGCGGTTCGCCCTCGATCTGCACCCGGACGACGTGTACTGGTGCACCGCCGACCCGGGCTGGGTCACGGGGACGTCGTACGGGATCATCGCGCCGCTCACGCACGGCGTCACGAGCATCGTCGACGAGGCCGAGTTCGACGCCGAGCGGTGGTACGGGATCCTGCAGGACGAGCACGTGACCGTCTGGTACACCGCACCGACGGCGATCCGCCGCCTCATGCGGCTGGGCGACGATCTCGCCCGCGCGGTCGACCTCCGCGCGCTGCGATTCGTCGCGAGCGTCGGCGAACCGCTGAACCCCGAGGCGGTCGTGTGGGGTGCCGAGGTCCTCGGCCTGCCGATCCACGACAACTGGTGGCAGACCGAGACCGGCGGGATCATGATCGCCAACACGATCGCCGCGGACATCCGACCCGGGTCGATGGGACGCCCCCTCCCCGGTGTCGAGGCCGGTGTCCTGCGGCGCGGCCCGGAGGGCGTCGACGTCCACGACGGCCGGGTGGTCGAGCTCACCGAGCCGGGGGTCGAGGGCGAGCTGGCGCTCCGGCCCGGGTGGCCGTCGATGTTCCGCGGCTACCTGCACGACGACGACCGCTACCGCCGCTGCTTCGTGGACGGCTGGTACCTCACCGGGGACCTCGTGACGCGCGACGCCGACGGGTTCTACTGGTTCCTCGGCCGATCCGACGACGTGATCAAGTCCTCGGGCCACCTGATCGGCCCGTTCGAGGTCGAGAGCGCGCTGCTCGAGCACCCGTCGGTCGCCGAGGCCGGCGTCATCGGCAAGCCCGACGAGGTCGCGGGCGAGATCGTCAAGGCGTTCGTCGTCGTGAGGTCCGGCGTCGTCGCCGATGCGGCGCTCCAGCGCGAGCTCATCGGGTTCGGCCGCTCTCGGCTCGGGGCGGCGGTCGCACCCCGCGAGCTGACGTTCGTCGACGACCTCCCGCACACCCGCAGCGGCAAGATCATGCGCCGGCTCCTACGGGCACGCGAGCTCGGCCTCGCGATCGGCGACCTGTCCACTCTCGAAGGGGAGGACCCGACATGACCGCGAACCCGTTGCCCCTCCAGGTCGACGCCGTCCCGGAGGCGCAGCACCTGCTGCACGAGATGCTGCGGATCCGCCGCTTCGAGGAGCGGTGCGTCGAGCTCTACAGCGCGGCCAAGATCCGTGGCTTCATGCACCTGTACATCGGTGAGGAGGCGGTGGCTGTCGGTGCGATGCAGGCGCTGCGGCCCGACGACGCCGTCGTCTCCACCTACCGTGAGCACGGCCATGCGCTCGCGAGGGGAGTGCCCGCGGGCGCGATCATGGCCGAGATGTACGGCAAGGTCGAGGGCTGCAGCCGGGGGCGCGGCGGCTCGATGCACCTGTTCGACGTCGGGCGGCGGTTCTACGGCGGCAACGCGATCGTGGCCGGGGGGCTGCCGATCGCCGTCGGGCTCGCGCTCGCGGACCGGCTTCGGGGACGCGACCGGGTCACGGCGTGCTTCTTCGGGGACGGCGCCGTCGCCGAGGGCGAGTTCCACGAGTCCCTGAACCTGGCTGCGCTGTGGTCGCTCCCGGTCGTGTTCTTCTGCGAGAACAACCTGTACGCGATGGGGACGGCCCTCGCGCGCTCCGAGTCGCAGACCGACCTCGTCGCCAAGGCCGCGTCCTACAAGGTCGACGCGTGGTCCGTGGACGGGATGGACGTGCTCGCCTGCCGGGACGCCGCCGAGCGTGCCGTCGAGATCTCCCGAGCAGGCGACGGGCCCGTGTTCGTCGAGTTCCGGACGTACCGGTTCCGTGCCCACTCGATGTACGACCCCGAGCTGTACCGGACCAAGGACGAGGTCGACCAGTGGAAGACGCGTGACCCGATCGACGCCCTCGTGCGTCGCCTCGAGGCCGCCGACCGGTGGAGCGCCGCAGATCGCGAGCAGCTCGAGACGGAGATCGCGTCGGAGATCGACGACGCGGTCGCCTTCGCCGAGGCCGGGAGCCTCGAACCGGTCGAGGACCTGACCCGCTTCGTCTGCAGCAGGAGCCTGCCATGACCGCCGGGACGCCTGGCACGACCACCCTCACCTTCCGCGAGGCGTTCCGCGCAGGCATCCGTGACGCGATGCTCCGGGACGAGCGGGTGTTCGTCATGGGGGAGGACGTCGGCCGCTACGGCGGGTGCTTCGGGGTGACGAAGGGACTGCTCGAGGAGTTCGGCCCCGAGCGCATCCGGGACACCCCGCTGTCGGAGTCCGGGTTCGTCGGCGCGGGGATCGGCGCCGCGATGAACGGCATGCGGCCGATCGTCGAGATCATGACGGTCAACTTCAGCCTGCTGGCGCTCGACCAGATCATGAACAACGCCGCGACGATCCTGCACATGTCCGGCGGGCAGATCGCCGTCCCGCTCGTCATCCGGATGACCACCGGCGCCGGCCGTCAGCTCGCGGCGCAGCACTCGCACAGCCTCGAGGGCTGGTTGGGGCACATCCCCGGGCTGCGTCTCCTGGCACCGGCCACGCTGGAGGACGCCCGCGGGATGCTCTGGACGGCGCTCGAGGACCCGGACCCCGTGCTGATCTTCGAGAACGGCGCGATGTACCCCGTCGCCGGCGAGCTCGCTGACGACGCGGGCGCCGTCGACATCGACACGGCGGCGGTCCGCCGCAGCGGTGACGACGTCAGCCTGATCACCTACGGCGGGTCCGTGCCGCGTGCGATGCGCGCCGCCGAGCTGCTCGCAGCCGACGGCATCTCCGCGGAG
>DATKTF010000104.1:0-2645 GCA_035531255.1 Cellulomonadaceae bacterium | reverse complement strand
CGGACGTGACGCGGTGGCGGTCCCGGCCCGCGCCGCGAGCGATCCGACCGGCTACGAGGCGGTCGTCGTCGCCGGCTCTCTCAGCGCCGGGCGGTGGCACCGCGACGCCCGTCGATGGGTCCGGAGCCACGCCACGGCCCTGCGCGCGACGCCGACCTGGCTCGTGACGTCCGGGCCGCTCGACGACTCGGCCCGCGGCGGCACGATCCCTCCGGTCCCCCGGGTGGCGGCGGCCATGGACCTGGTCCGGGCGCGCGGGCACATGACGTTCGGCGGTTACCTGGCCCCCGACGCGCACGGGTTCCCCGCCTCGGCGATGGCACGGTCGCGCTCCGGCGACTGGCGCGACCCCGGCCACGTCCGCGAATGGGTCGCTTCTGTCGATGCCGAGCTCAGCGCGGTCTGACCTGCCGGCTACACCCGCGCAGCAGGCACATTCACCCCAACCGGTCCAGCACCGCCACGGACTCGACGTGGTGGGTCATCGGGAACAGGTCGAAGGCCCTGAGCCGGTCGAGCCGGTACCCGTCCTCGGCGAAGTACGCGACGTCGCGCGCAAGCGCGGCGGGGTCGCAGGCCACGTACACGACCCGGTCGGGACGGACCGCGCACACCTGCGCCACGACCTTTCGGCCCGCACCGGTCCGCGGCGGGTCCAGCACGATCGCGTCGGCGTGCACGAGCGACGAGTCCGCGTCCGGGTCGGCGAGGACGTGCGACACGTCGCCGTGCAGGAGGCTCACGTTGTGCCGGAGGTGGGCGTTGCGACGCGCGTCGTGCACCGCCCGCTCGTCACCCTCGATCGCGACGACCTGACCGGCCGGTCCGACCGCATCGGCGAGCGGCGCGCTGAACAGCCCCGCGCCCGAGTACAGGTCCACGACCGTCGCGCCGTCGAGGTCGAGCCCGGCGAGCCCGTCGAGCACCGCGTCGACCAACGTCGTCGGTGCTCCGCGGTGGACCTGCCAGAAGCCGTCCGCCGTCACCCGGTACTCGTACTCCCGGCCGGCGGCAGGCACCCTCTCGTGCACGGCGGTCCGCACCTGCGAGCCGGAGGCCGGGCGGTGCCGGTCGAGATCCCACAGCTGCCCGTCGACCAGGACGACGGGAGCGTCGCCACCGACCGGTGCGACAGCCTCGATCCGCGTGCCGACCGGCCACCGACGCGCGAAGAGGTCGAGCTCTTCGATCGCCTCGACCGCGAGCGGCATCGACTCGAGGGCACGGATCCGGTGCGAGCGGTGACCACGCATCCCGGCGCGACCGTCGTCGTCCACGACCAGGTCGATCCGGGTGCGCCACCGAAGGCCACCACGGTCGTCGTCACCCGGAAGCGCGACGACCTCGACGGCACGGTCGTCGTGCGCGAGCCGACGCAGCTGCTCGTCGACCACGAACGACTTCCAGCGACGCTGGGCGGCGAGCGCGAGGTGAGCGAGCTCGCCACCTCCGACACCGTCGGGACCGGCGGCAGGCCACGCCGACGGCACGCGGTCGGGGGACGGCTCGAGGATCTCGACCGCGTCGGCGCGCCAGAGCGACGCCCCGTCGCCGGCCTGCGTCAGCCGCGCCCGGACCCGTTCGCCGGGCGCGGTGTGCCGCACGAACACGACGCGGCCGTCGTACCGGGCGACGCAGTGCCCACCGTGCGCGACGGGCCCGATCTCGAGCTCGACGAGAGGGGCGTCCGGCGGGACGTCGTCGACGACGGCGCGGACCCGCGGGGCTCGCCTACCCGGGGCACTACGTGTGTCCCGGTGGTCGGGACGACCGTCCGACCGCGAGCGGGCGGGGCGGTGCGGGCGGTCAGTAGCCACGGCCGGGTGCTCCTCTGAGTCGGTCCTCGAGACCGGTCTGGCCTTCGGTCGACTCGAGCTGCCACGGCACCGACGCGACCACCACCCCCGGCGTGAACAGCAGACGTCCCTTCAGACGCAAAGCGCTCTGATTGTGCAACAGCTGCTCCCACCAGTGACCGACGACGTACTCGGGGATGTAGACGACGACCAGGTCGCGCGGGCTGTCCCGGCGGATCGACCGGACGTACGTGAGGATCGGCCGCGTGATCTCGCGGAACGGCGAGTCGAGGACCTTCAGCGGCACGGGTAGCTCGAGCGCCTCCCACTCGGCTCGAAGCTCGGCGATCTCCTCCGCGTCGACCCCGACGTTCAGCGCTTCCAGGACCTGCGGCCGGGAGGCGCGCGCATAGGCGAGCGCCCGCATGGTCGGCCGGTGGACGTGCGACACCAGCACGATCGCGTGGACGCGGCTCGGCAGCGCCTTGGCCGCAGCAGGGTCCGAGCCGAGCGCGAGCTCCTGGCGCACGAGGTCGTAGTGCTTGCGGATGGACTTCATCAGCACGAAGAGCGCCATCATCGCCAGGATGGCGATCCACGCCCCGTGGGTGAACTTGGTGAGCAGCACCAGGACGAGGACCACGGCGGTCATCACGAAGCCGAGGGTGTTGACGGCCCGCGAGCGCGCCATCCGGGCGCGGACCTGCGCGTCGGGCTCGGCGGCCATGTGACGTGTCCAGTGCCGCACCATGCCGAACTGGCTGAGCGTGAACGAGACGAACACGCCGACGATGTAGAGCTGGATGAGACGCGTGACCTGAGCGTCGAAGGCCCAGATGAGGGCGATCG
>DATKTF010000103.1:0-13256 GCA_035531255.1 Cellulomonadaceae bacterium | reverse complement strand
GAAGCGCGAGGTCGTCGACGGCGCGCTGTACGCCGAGGTGTACCGCCTGACCGAGCTCGCCGCGACCATCTGCCACGAGGACCTCCGCCTGCGGGACCACACCTGGCGCTCGCTGCACGACTGCCTGGTCGAGCTGCTCGTCGCGTTCGACCGCTACCGCGCGTACGTCGTCCCCGGCGCTCCCGTGCACCCCGACTCGGTCGACGCGCTCGAGACCGCCGCTCGGATCGCCCGCGAGCGCCTCTCCCCGGAGCGTGGCGAGACCATGGACGTGCTGGTCGACCTCCTGCTCGGTCGAGAGGCCGGGAGTGCCGGCCGGACGCGCGGCGCGCGGCGCGACGAGCTCGTGGTGCGGTTCCAGCAGACCTGCGGTGCCGTGATGGCCAAAGGGGTCGAGGACACCGCGTTCTACCGCTGGACCCAGCTCGTGGGCCTGTGCGAGGTCGGCGGGGAGCCCGCACGGTTCGCGCTGACCCCGACCGAGCTCGCGTCCTGGGCGGCCCGGACCCAGGCCCAGGCACCGCTCGGCCTCACGACGCTCTCGACGCACGACACCAAGCGCAGCAGCGACACACGCGCCCGTCTCGGGGTCCTGTCCGAGGTCCCGACCGAGTGGTCGCGGCTCGTCGACCGGCTGCGCACCGCGTCGGCGGCGTACCGCAGCGCGCTGCTCGACGGGCGGACCGAGAACCTGCTGTGGCAGACCCTCGCCGGGACGTGGAGCCCGGACGGGCCGATCGACGGCGAGCGGATCGCCGCGTATCTCGTCAAGGCGACGCGTGAGGCCGGCTCGCGGACGACCTGGACCGCGCCGGACACGGCCTACGAGGCTGCGGTCCTGGACGTCGCCCGTCGCGCCCTCGCCGATCCCGCGGTGGTCGCGCTGCTGACGGCCTGGGAACAACGCACCCGCGACGCGGTGCGCGCCGCGACGCTCGGGACGTCCCTCGTCCAGCTGACGCTCCCCGGGGTCGCCGACGTCTACCAGGGCACCGAGGTGACCTCGATCGCCCTGGTCGACCCGGACAACCGCCGGCCGGTCCACACGGACGCGATCGCCGCGCGGCTCGCCCGCCTCGACGACGGCGCCGGACCCCGCGACCTCGCGGACGAGAAGCTGGTCGTGACCTCGCGCGCCCTGCGGACACGTCGCGACCTCCGAGAGGCGTTCGTCGGCGCCGACGCCGGTTTCATCGCTCTCGCGCACTCGTCGGGTCACGCGATCACCTACGCGCGCACGGTGGCCGGGGAGGCCCGGGTCGTCGTCGTCGCGACGCGGCTGGCGATCGCTCTCGACCGGCTCGGGGGGTGGGGCGAGCACACCGTCGCCCTCCCCGAGGGCGAGTGGCACGACGTCCTGACCGATCGCGCGGTGCTCGGGGGCGTCCAGCCCGTCGGGCCGCTCCTCGAGCGTCTCCCGGTCGCGCTCCTGGTGCGAGCGACCTCGTGAGCGACGTCGGGCCCCGGGTGTGGGCGCCGTCGGCCGAGACGGTCGAGCTCGTCCTCCCGGGAGACTCCGGCACCGAGGCACGGATCCGGATGTCGCGGTCCGTCGGCGGCTGGTGGGTGGCCGAGACGAACCTCGCGCACGGGACCGACTACGCCTTCGCGGTCGACGGCGGAGACCCGCGACCGGACCCGCGCAGCCGATGGCAGCCACAGGGCGTGCACGGCCCGAGCCGGGCGCTCGACGTGGACCGGTTCGCATGGACCGACGGCGGCTGGAGCGGCAGGGATGCCCGCGGGGCGGTCGTCTACGAGCTCCACCTGGGGACGTTCACGCCCGAGGGCACCCTCGCCGCCGCCGTCGGTCGCCTCGACCACCTGGTCGAGCTCGGGGTCGACCTGGTCGAGCTCATGCCCGTCGCGGCCTTCAACGGCGTGCACGGCTGGGGGTACGACGGCGTCAGCCTGTTCGCGGTGCACGAGCCGTACGGCGGCCCGCAGGGACTGCAGGCGTTCATCGATGCCGCGCACGCGCGTGGTCTCGCCGTGTGCCTGGACGTGGTGCACAACCACCTCGGTCCGTCGGGGAACTACCTCGGGACGTTCGGCCCGTACTTCACCGATACGCACCAGACGCCCTGGGGAGCGGCCGTCAACCTCGACGACGACGGCGCCCGCGAGGTCCGTCGGTGGATCTGCGACAGCGCGCTGCAGTGGTTCCGTGACTTCCACGTCGACGCCCTGCGGCTGGACGCGGTCCACGCGCTGGTCGACGAGTCCCCACGCCACCTGCTCTCGCAGCTCGCGGACGAGGTCGGCCGCCTCGCGACGACGCTCGGCCGGCCGCTCTCGCTGATCGCCGAGTCCGACCTGAACGACCCGGTCTCGGTGACCCCGACGACGCAGGGCGGCTGGGGGATGACGGCGCAGTGGGCGGACGACGTGCACCACGCGATCCACGCCCTCGTCACCGGTGAGCGGCACGGGTACTACGTGGACTTCGGCTCCCCCGAGGCCCTCCGGATCGCGCTCACCCGCGCGTTCGTGCACGACGGCGCGTGGTCGACGTTCCGCGGGAGCCGCTGGGGGCGCACGATCCCTGCCGGCACCGACGGGCACCGCTTCGTCGTCTTCGCCTCCGACCACGACCAGGTCGGCAACCGCGCCCTGGGTGATCGGCCTTCCGAACGGCTCGACCCCGGGGGCCTGGCGGCCGAGGCCGCACTCGTGCTGCTCTCCCCGTTCACGCCGATGCTGTTCATGGGCGAGGAGTGGGGCGCCCGCACCCGATGGCAGTACTTCACCGACCACCCGGAGCCCGACCTCGCCCGGGCGGTCCGGGAGGGGCGACAGGCAGAGTTCGGGAATCACGGCTGGGCCGCGCTGTACGGGGCCGAGGTGACGGTCCCGGACCCGCAGTCCCCCACGACGTTCGCCGACAGCCACCTCGACTGGTCCGAGCCGGACGACCCGGGACATGCGCGGCTCGAGGACTGGTACCGGCAGCTGATCGCGTTGCGCCGCACCGTCTCGGACCTCGGCTCGGGTGACCTCGCGGCGACCTCGGTGCAGTTCCGCGCCGACGAGCCGTCTCTCGCGCGCGAGGCGAACGAGACCGAGCCCGGTGCGCCGTGGCGCGGCTGGATCGTCGTGCACCGCGGATCCGCACGCGTCGTCGTGAACCTCTCTGACCGCGACCGCACGGTCCCGGTGACGCTGACCGGTCCGGTCGACGTCCGGGCCTCCTGGGCCGGGTGCAGCGTGACGCCGCCCCGGCCCGGCGGCTCGGAGGCCACGGTCGTGCTGCCCGGGCGCGGCGTCGCCGTCCTCGCCTGACGCGGACCGCGTCCCGGCCGGGACGCGGCTAGCCTGGCCACACCCCACGGGAGGAGTCACGATGTCCACGACCGAGCGCTGGTCGGCTCCGGCCTCCGAGGTCCTGCGGCCGGAGCCCGGCTTCCGGTTCGCCACCGCCGATGCCGGTGGCACGCCGGGGTGGCGGGGTGACAAGGACGACGTCGAGAACCACCTGGCGAAGCGGGCGGCCCGTCTGTCCGACCTCCAGGAGAGGTTGTACGCGCACGGGCGGTCCGGGGGGCGACGCTCGGTCCTTCTCGTGCTGCAGGGCATGGACACCGCAGGCAAGGGCGGGATCGTCCGGCACGTCGTCGGGCTCGTCGACCCGGGAGGGGTCCAGCACACGTCGTTCGGTGTGCCGACCGCGGCCGAGCGCGAGCACCACTTCCTGTGGCGGATCCGCAACGCGCTCCCCACGCCCGGATACCTCGGCGTGTTCGACCGGTCGCACTACGAGGACGTCCTGGTGGTCCGGGTGCACGGGCTGGTCCCACCTGACGTCTGGGAGGCCCGGTACGACGAGATCAACGCGTTCGAGCGGTCGGTCGTCGAGGCCGGCACGGTGATCGTCAAGGTCGCCCTCCTCGTGTCGCTCGACGAGCAGCGCGCGCGCCTCCGGGAGCGGCTCGACCGACCGGACAAGCGCTGGAAGTACAACCCGGACGACCTCGACGAACGTGTCCTGTGGTCCGCCTACCAGCAGGCCTACCAGGCCGTCCTGGACCGCACCTCGACGGACGTCGCACCGTGGCACGTCGTCCCGGCCGACAAGAAGTGGTTCGCACGACTCGCCGTGACCGAGCTGCTCACCGAGGCGCTCGAGTCGCTCGACCTCGACTGGCCACCCGCCGGCTTCGACGTCGCCGCGGAGACGGCGCGACTGGCCGAGCTGCGTCCCTGACCAGGGCGTCTGCGTCGCCCGGGGCACGTCCGCGAACCGCGTCGACCCGGCTAGCCTGAGGCCACCGCCCGGTGCCCGACGGGCGGACGACCTGCGGGAGGTGACGTGTGACGGACGACCCGACGCTCGACGTGCTGCTCCCCGTGCGACGGGCAGGCACCCGGATCCCGCCGTCGTCGGACGAGCACGAGCTGATCGCGCTCTACGCGCACCCCGCACCGGAACATCGGTCGAGCGCGGTCCGGCCCGGGGTGCACCTCCGGGCGAACATGGTCAGCACGCTCGACGGCGCCGCGACCGGCGCCGACCGCGTGTCGGGATCCATCAACAACGCCGCCGATCACCGCGTGTTCGACGTGCTCCGCGCGGTCGCCGACGTCGTGCTGATCGGGGCCGGCACCGCGCGTGCGGAGGGCTACGCCGACGTCCGCGTGCCGGAGGCGCTTCTGGCGGGTCGACGTGCACGCGGACAGTCGGACACGCTCGAGCTCGCGGTGGTGAGCGCGACGGGCCCCCTGCCCGACGACCTGCTGGACTCCGACCCGCCGCCACTCGTCCTCACGACCGCGGTGCGGCCGGACCTCGCGGCACTGCAGCGCCGGATCGGCACCGAGCGGGTGCTCGTCGTCGGCGACGGCGCCTCGGTCGACGTGGCCCGGGCGCTCGACGTGCTCGCCGCACGCGGGCTGCGTCGCGTGCTCACGGAAGGTGGCCCCCACCTCGTGGGCGAGCTGGCCCGTGCCGGTCTCCTCGACGAGCTGTGCCTGACCTGGAGCCCTCTCGTCGTCGCGGGCCCTGCACCGCGCATCATCGACGCGGTCGGCTGGCTCGCACCGGCGGTCACGGCGCGACCGGTCCACCTCCTGCACTCCGCGGGGGTCCTGCTGGGGCGCTGGGTCCTCGACCCGACCGCTGCACCGGCGTCGTGGTCCACCGGCACGCTGCCGGGCTAGGCTCACCGCGTGACCGACACGATCCTCGTCCTCACGGAGGACACTCTCGCCCCCGCCGACATCGACCATCTGCTCTCGCTCCACGAGGGCGAGACGCTGGCGTACCACGTGCTCGTCCCGGCGGACACCGAGCGCAACATGCTCTCGTCGCTGATCGACCACCTCAGCCTCGGCGAGCTGCACGATGCGTGGGAAGACGTGCTCGGCCGTGAGCCGGAGCCCCGCGAGGCCCGCGCCGATGCCGAGGAGCAGCTGCGTGGCAGCCTCGAGGCGTTCCGTGCCGCCGGCCGTCAGGCGACGGGCGAGGTCGTGGACGACGACCCGCTCCCCGCTCTCCGCTCCGCGGTCGCCGACCTCGAGATCCGCGAGATCGCCGTCATCACGTACCCGCACGCGGTGGCCGACACCTTCCACCGGGACTGGGCGTCACGCGCGCGCGACGAGCTCCGGGTCCCCGTCCTGCACCTCTACTCCGGCACGAGCGAGCTGGGCTGATCGTCCCGGCGGTCGAGGCGCGCCGCGCCGGCCCTCGGGCACGGCGCGGCGCATCGGCCTGACCTTCGACTCAGAGCGCGGTCTCGGTACGGTCGCCCGTCCACTCGGTGTGGAACGTGCCGTCGCGATCGGTGCGACGGTAGGTGTGCGCTCCGAAGAAGTCGCGCTGCGCCTGGATCAGGGCGGCCGGGAGCCGCGCCGCGCGGACCCCGTCGTAGTAGGCCAGCGACGACGAGAACGCGGGCGTCGACACACCGTTGAGCGCGGCCTGGGACACGACCCGGCGCCAGGACGGGACGCCGGCGGCGACCGCCTCGGTGAAGTACGGGTCGGCGAGCAGCAGCGCCAGGTCGGCATCGCGCTCGTACGCCTCGGTGATCCGGTTGAGGAACCGGGCGCGGATGATGCAGCCGCCGCGCCAGATCCGCGCCATCGCGCCGCGGTCGATGTCCCACCCGAACTCCGCCGACGCCGCGGCGATCTGGTCGAATCCCTGCGAGTAGGCGACGACCTTCGATGCGTACAGCGCGAGCCGCACGTCCTCGATGAACGCGGCACGGTCGGTGACGTCCCACTCCCCTGCCTCGCCGCGCAGCGCGATCGCGGCAGCGCGCTGCGGCACCGACCCCGACAGTGCGCGGGCGAACGTGGCCTCGGCGATCCCGGTGATCGGGACGCCCAGGTCCAAGGCGTTCTGCACCGTCCAGCGCCCGGTGCCCTTCTGCTCGGCCTGGTCCAGCACGACGTCGACGAACGCGAGCCCGGTGGCCGCGTCGACGTGCGCGAGGACGTCCGCGGTGATCTCGATGAGGAACGACTCGAGGTCCCCTGCGTTCCACTCGGCGAAGATCTGCGCGATCTCGGCCGCCGATGCGCCGAGCCCCTGCCTGAGGAGGTCGTACGCCTCGGCGATCAGCTGCATGTCCGCGTACTCGATGCCGTTGTGGACCATCTTCACGAAGTGCCCGGCTCCGTCGGAGCCGACGTACGTGCAGCACGGCACCCCGTCGACCTTCGCCGAGATGTCCTCGAGGATCGGCCCGAGGACCGCGTAGGACTCGCGGGAACCGCCCGGCATGATGCTCGGTCCGTTCAGCGCGCCCTCCTCGCCGCCCGAGACGCCGGAGCCGACGAAGTGCAGCCCGCGCGCCCGGAGCGCCTCCTCGCGGCGCCGGGTGTCCGGGAAGTGGGCGTTGCCGGCGTCGATGACGATGTCGCCCTCGTCGAGCAGCGGGACGAGCTCGTCGATCACGGCGTCCGTCGGGCCACCCGCCTTGACCATGATCACGACCTTGCGCGGCCGTGCGAGCGACGCCACGAAGTCCGCCATCGTCTCCGACACGACGAACGTCCCCTCGCCACCGTGGTCCGCGACGAGCGACTGCGTCTTGGCGAACGACCGGTTGTGGAGGGCGACCGTGTACCCGTGCCGGGCGAAGTTCCGCGCGAGGTTCCGCCCCATCACCGCCAGACCCGTCACGCCGATCTCCGCCACGCCGACCTGTCCCACTGCTGCTCCCGACATACGCCGTCCGCTCCTTCACCGTGTCACCAGCGGGCCGCAGGCGCTGACCCGTGCCGTCGTCGGCCCGAACGACCAGCGCCGCCGACGCGAGGGGCGGTGCCGCACAGGCCACCGGTCCCGGAACCATCAGGGTAGTCGCGCACGACGGACCGACGTCCCGGCGTGCCACACCACAAGACGGCGGGCGCCGAGCCGTAGTCTCCGAGACGTGATGAGTGCAGGCCAGGGCGAGGTCCCCGCCGCTTTCCTCGAGGCTCTGCGGAGCCTGCGGGCCGCCCGCCTGCGTCCCGAGATCCGTCTCGTGGAGGTCCCCGGACCTGGCCGGATCGCACCGTTCTCCGCGGCGCTCACCGGTGACGTCTCCGCCCCGCGTGGCGCGGTGCCGGAGGACCTCGCCTCCGGGCGCTTCGTCGTGCTGCACGACCCGGACGGCCAGGAGGCGTGGGAGGGGACGTTCCGCCTAGTCACGTTCGTGCGGGCCACCCTCGAGGCAGAGCTCGGGGCGGACGGCCTGCTCGCCGGGGTGGCATGGACCTGGTTCTCGGACGCGATCGACGAGGCCGGGATCACGCCGATCGCCACGGGCGGGACCGTCACGCGCGTCCTGTCGCAGAGCTTCGGCACGCTCGCCGCGCGTCCCGACGAGGTCGAGGTCGAGATCCGCGCGTCGTGGACCGCAGAGGGTCCCGACCTCGGACCGCACCTGCGGGCCTGGGGCACGCTGCTGTGCACCAGCGCCGGGCTCCCGCCGCTCCCGGAGGGCGTCGTCTCCCTCGGCGCGCGACACTGAGCCGACCGGACCGTCCCGGGCCTCCGCCGTGCGTGTTCGACTTCCCGGGCGCATGCCCGTCCGGCGTGATCGCGTCAGCGGTGTACAGATGATCGCTCAAGCAGATCGCCGTGCGTGCCGATGACGTAGGCAACCGTCGTCGACCTTCAGGAGCTCCCGTGTCGATCGAACCGCTGCTGCAGGTCAGGACCACTCCTGCACCGGGCACGCACGCGGCGTCTCGGCACCTGTGCGTTGTGGTGGGCGAGCTCCACGACGGGGACGGCCAGGTCGTCGTCCGTCGGCTCGGTCGTCGTGACACCCCCCAGGTCGTCCTTCTGGCACGCCGGGCGAACCGTCGCGAGATCGTCTCCCTGCTGGCGAGCGGGCTCCGCGGTGCGGTCGTCAGTGAGATGCGACCGGTGACCGGACCGGTGGCCGTCCCGCGTCCGCGACTCCCGGAGCTCGTGCGCCCCCAGCCGCTGGATCTCACCGCGCGCGAGATCGGTGTGATCCGCCTCGTCTCCGAGGGCCGGAGCAACCGGATGATCGGTGACGAGCTGGGCCTGTCCGCCCTGACGGTCAAGAGCCACCTGGCGCGCATCTCCCGCAAGCTCGGTACCGGCGACCGGGCCGAGCTCGTCGCGATCGCGCTCCGCGCCGGCCTTCTGGGCTGATCCGCTCCGGCTCCGCCTCCGCCGGGACGGCACCACCAGCGCCTACCGTGGTGGTCATGCACGACGACACGCCCGCCGAGACCGATGCGGGCCCCGTGCCTGACACCACCGACACCGTGGAGCCCCGGGAGGTCGTGCCGCTGGTCGAACCTGCGGACGGGGTCCCACCGGTCGTCGCGACCACGGAGGCGCTCGCCGAGGTGGTAGCCGCGTTCGGCGACGCGACGGGTCCCGTCGCCGTCGACGCCGAGCGCGCCTCCGGGTATCGGTACGGCCAACGCACCTATCTCGTCCAGCTCCGGCGCGAGGGCGCCGGGACGGTCCTGATCGACCCGATCGCCCTGCCGGACCTCTCGGCGCTCTCGGACGCCCTCGTCGGGGTCGAGTGGGTGTTCCATGCCGCGTCCCAGGATCTCCCCGGGCTCGTCGAGCAGGGTCTGCGACCCGGCCGGGTCTTCGACACCGAGCTCGGTGCCCGGCTGCTCGGTCTCGAGCGGGTCGGGCTGGCCGCGGTGGTGGCCGAGCTCCTCGGGCTCGGCCTCGCCAAGGAGCACTCGTCGGTCGACTGGTCCACGCGTCCGCTGCCGCAGGAGTGGCTCCGGTACGCGGCGCTCGACGTCGAGGTCCTCATCGAGCTGCGCGCCGTGATCGCGGAGCGCCTCGCCGTCGCCGGGAAGGCCGAGTGGGCGGCTCAGGAGTTCGAGGCGGTGCGGCTCGCTCCGCCTCCACCGCCACGCGTGGACCCGTGGCGCCGGGTCTCCGGGCTGCACGCCGTTCGTGACCCGCGCCGGGTCGCCGTGGTGCGCGAGCTGTGGCACACGCGCGACGAGAACGCCCGCAAGCGCGACATCGCTCCCGGCCGGGTGCTGCCCGACCATGCGATCGTCGCGGCCGCCCAGGCACTGCCACGATCGGTGCCTGCGCTCACCGACCTCCCCGCGTTCGCCGGCAAGGGCACCCGACGCCGCGCGGTGCTCTGGCAGCAGGCCATCGACCGCGCGCTCGCGCTCCCCGAGGCCCAGCTGCCGTCGATCCGCGGGCCCCGGTCGGACGCCCCACCGCCGCCCCGCGCCTGGGCGGACCGAGACCCGGCCGCCGCCTCCCGTCTCGCCGCCGCGCGAGCCGCGATCGCGGAGCTGTCCGACACCCACCACGTCCCGGCCGAGAATCTGCTCCAGCCGGACCTGCTGCGACGACTGTGCTGGACGCCCCCGCAGACCTGGGACTCGCAGTCGATCACCGCGGCGCTGCTCGACGGGGGGGCACGACCGTGGCAGGCGGAGCTGGTCGGCCCCGCGCTCGCGGCCGCCGTGGTTACTCCCGAGTAACACCTCTTGGCCTGGGCGCTCACGGCAGGTAGCGTCGTCCGGACGCGCCGCTCGTGGCGCTCGGACACCGCCGTCCTGCCAGGAGGTCCCATGCCGCACGTGGCTGCCCGCGCCCGCTCCGTCGTGTTCGTCGAGGGCGTCCGGACCCCGTTCGGGCGAGCCCGGCCCGACGGTCTGTATGCGCACACCCGAGCGGACGACCTCGTCGTCAAGGCCGTCCGCGAACTGCTGCGCCGTCACCCGGAGCTCCCGGCCGACCGGATCGACGACGTCGCCATCGCCGCGACGACGCAGCGCGGCGACCAGGGCCTGACTCTCGGGCGCACGGTCGCGATGCTCGCCGGGCTGCCGAGCACGGTCCCCGGCTTCGCGGTCGACCGGATGTGCGCCGGCGGCATGACCGCGGTCACCGCGACCGCGTCCGCGATCGCGATGGGCATGCAGGACGTCGTGATCGCCGGGGGCGTCGAACACATGGGGCACCACCCGATGGGCGCCGACGCCGAGCCGAACCCCCGCTTCCTGACCGAACGCCTGGTGGCCTCCGACGCCCTGGTCATGGGCAGCACGGCGGAGAACCTTCACGACCGCTACCCCGAGCTCACCCGCGCGCGCGCAGACGCGTTCGGCGTCGCGAGCCAGGCGAGGTACGCGGCGGCCCTGCGCGCCGGACAGGTCGCTCCGGACCTCGTCCCGGTGGCGCTCCGAGATCCCGCACGCGGCTGGGGGCTGGCGACGGCCGACGAGCCGCCCCGGCCCGGGACAACGGTCGAGCAGATCGCCGACCTCCCCACGCCGTTCCGCGCGGGCGGTCGGGTTACCGCGGCCACCGCGGCTCCACTGACCGACGGTGCCGCCGCCTGCCTGCTCGCCGCCGAGGACGTCGCGGCGACCCTCGGTCTGGGCGCGCGCATGCGACTCGTGGCGTTCGCCTACGCGGGGGTGGACCCGGCGCTGATGGGCCTCGGGCCGATTCCCGCGACGCAGAAGGCGCTCGCGCGGGCCGGCCTGTCGATGGGCGACATCGGCCTCGTCGAGATCAACGAAGCGTTCGCCGTGCAGGTGCTCGCTTTCCTGGACGCGTTCGGCCTGGCCGACGACGACTCCCGGGTGAACCGCTACGGGGGCGCGATCGCCGTCGGGCACCCGCTCGCGAGCTCGGGCGTCCGCCTCATGACGCAGCTCGCACGGCAGTTCGCCGAGCAGCCCGACGTCCGGTACGGCCTCACGACGATGTGCGTCGGGCTCGGTCAGGGCGGCACCGTCATCTGGGAGAACCCCCACCACGCGGACTACGAGGAGCAGGCATGAGCACGTCCACGCAGGCGCCGTCCGGTGCCGCCCGCCCGGAGCGCGTCACGCACGCCCACGTCCGCGACGTCCCGCTCGGCGCGGACCTGGGGACCCTCGCCCTGGTGACGGTCGACAACGGGCTCGATCACACCCGACCGACGACCTTCGGCCTCGTGGGCCTCGACGAGCTGCACGCCGTGCTCGTGGCGCAGCAGCGGCGCGCGCGTGCCGGCGAGATCGTCGCCGTCGCGGTCACCGGGAAGCCGTACTACCTCGCGGCCGGCGCCGACCTCACCCTGGTCGGCCAGATCTCCGACGCCACTGCCGCGCGGGAGGTGGCCGCACATGGCCACGCGACGTTCCGGCTGCTGGGCGAGATGGGCGTCCCGACGTTCGCCTTCGTCAACGGTGCGGCCCTCGGCGGCGGCCTCGAGCTCGCGCTGAGCTGCGACTACCGCACGGTGCAGTCGGACGTGCGCGCGTTGGCGCTGCCGGAGACATACCTCGGGCTCGTGCCGGGCTGGGGCGGGTGCTACCTCCTGCCCCGGCTGCTCGGGGTCGCGGGGGCGCTCGACCTGATCCTGACCCGACCGCTCGCGAACAACCGGATGACCGACGCCGGTGGGGCGCTGGCGATCGGCCTCGTCGATGCCGTGCTCCACCCGGCGGACTTCCTCGAACGCTCGATCGCGTGGGCTGCCGACGTCCTGCGCGGCGTGATCGCGGTCGACCGCCGCCCGCTCGACCCGCCGGAGCTGTGGGACGCCACGTGCGCAGCGGCCCGGACGACACTGGACGCCCGCCTGCACGGCTCGCGGCCGGCGCCCTACCGGGCTCTGGCCCTGGTGGCCGCCGGCCGTGACCGCGACCGCGACACCGCGTTCACCGCCGAGGACGACGCGCTGACCGAGCTCATCATGACCGACGAGCTCCGCGCAGGTCTCTACGCCTTCGACCTCGTGACGCGCACCTCGAAGAGGCCGGTCGGTGCTCCCGACGCGGCGCTCGCCCGGCCGGTGCGGAGCATCGGCATCGTCGGCGCGGGTCTGATGGCGTCGCAGCTCGCGCTCCTCCTCGCGCGGACCCTCGGTGTCCCGGTCGTGATGCGCGACCTGGACGACGACCGCGTCGCGGCCGGTCTCGCGGCGGTGCGGAGCGCCGTCGACACGATGGCGGCGCGGGGCCGTCTGAGCTCGAGCGCGGCCAACCGTCTCGTCGGGCAGATCTCGGGGACGACCGTGCTCACCGACCTCGCCCGGGCCGACCTCGTGATCGAGGCGGTCACCGAGGTGCTCGCGCTCAAGAAGCGTGTCTTCGCGGAGCTCGAGGACGTGGTGTCACCAGAGACGATCCTGGCGACCAACACCTCCGCACTCTCGGTCACCGCGATGGCGGCCGGCCTCCGGCACCCGGAGCGCGTCGTCGGACTGCACTTCTTCAACCCGGTCGCCCAGATGCCGCTGGTCGAGGTCGTGCGCACCGATGCGTCCACCGACGAGGCCGTCGCGACCGGGTTCGCCGTGGCCAAGGCCGCCGGGAAGACCGCTGTGCTGGTCGCCGACCGGCCGGGCTTCGTGGTCAACCGCCTGCTCCTGCGCATGCTCGCCGAGGTGACCGCCGCCGTCGAGGGAGGCACCTCCGTCACGACGGCCGACGCCGCGCTCCGCCCGCTCGGCCTGCCGATGGGACCGTTCGCACTCATGCAGCTCGTCGGTCTGCCGGTGGCGCTCCACGTGCTCGAGTCGCTGCACGGCGATCTCGGCGACCGGTTCCCGCTCTCACCCGGCCTGCGGGCACTGGTGGAGCAGGGTCGTCGGGTCGTCGCCGAGCGCACCGGCCACGGCGAGCCGCCCGTCGATCCGAGCATCCAGGAGGTCTTCGGCGAGGTGCGCGACACCGCGCTCGACGGTCCCGGCGTGCTCGACGCCGTCCTCACCGGACTCGCCGACGAGGTCGGTCGGATGCTCGCGGAGGGTGTCGTCAGCGAGCCCCAGCAGATCGACCTGTGCATG
>DATKTF010000102.1:0-3284 GCA_035531255.1 Cellulomonadaceae bacterium | reverse complement strand
CACGCCGTCGGCGTACGTCGCGGAGATGGCGTCGAGAGCGAGGCCGCGCCCGAGCGTGACCTGACGGGCGTACGTGCCGCTCGGCCTCTCGTGGGCCAGCCACTGGACGTCGTCCTCGGTGCGAGGCGTGCGCTGGGCGCGGACCGTCAACGTGCGGTCCTCGACGTTCACGTCGATCGTGCCGGGGTCCGCCCCAGGCAGATCGACGTGCATCACGAAGTGGTCACCGGCCCTGTACAGGTCCATCGGCATCACCGCAGCTGCACTGGCATTGCCGAACATCTGGCCGACCAACCGGTCCATGTCGAAGAACGGGTCGTACCGCGTAGCCACGAACCTCACCTCCTCGTTCGAGGGGCCCCGGCCCTCGAGGCCCCGGCCCATCCGGCCGGTGATCCCGACCGGGTGGCTACAGCTCCATGATGAGCACTCGATGTCGGCGAGTGCTAGTCACGTGCGGCGTTCGCCGAGGTCTCGTTCGCGGAGGGCGAACGTCCGGCCCGAGGAGGCCGGTCGGGGTTCGGCGGAGCGCGCCGTCAGGGCAGGTCGGCCACCGGGACGACGAGGGAGACGAGGGTGTCGACGATCGGGATGTCGGCGTCGAGCCAAGGGACCGTGTACCACGCGTCGCGGCGCAGCCAGGCGAGCCGGTCGTGCTCGATCAGCGGCTCCGGGGTCCCGTCGACGACCTCGGCGAGCCAGACGCGCATCGCGTAGGTCTCGTTGAGGATCCACGCCGCGCCGTCGTGGGCCGCGCCGTCGGGCGCGAGGACCTCGGCGCCGAGGCGGACGCGCACGCCGAGCTCCTCGCGGAGCTCACGGTGCAGCGCCTGCTCGGGCGTCTCTCCCGGGTCGACCTTGCCGCCGGGGAACTCCCACCGACCCGCGAGGCTCACCGGCGCCGATCGGCGTGCTGCGAGAAGGGACGTCGGGGCGGCGAGATCGTCGACCACCGCGGCCGCGACGACGAGCACCCGGCCCGACCGGTACGGCTGCGGGGAGTCGGAGGCCATGCGGCGATTGTCGCAGAGCGGCAGATGAGACGAGACGGCCGAGAGCGGCTCGCCTCGGATCAGCTCAGCGCAGGCCGAACGCGTGGGCGCAGGCGACCGCGTCGGCGCGGGTCGAGACCCCGAGCTTGCGATAGACGCTGCGCACCTGCGACTTGACCGTGTTGCGCGTCACGAAGAGCTTGGAGGCGATCTCCTCGAGCGTGACGTCCTCGGTCAGGTTCGAGAGGATGACGCGCTCACGGCGGGTCAGGGGCTCCGACAGGACGGGGCGGGAGAGTTCGAGAGTGCTCACGGGGTACCTCCGAAAGGGGAAATCCGGGAATGGCCCCCCTGCGGGGAGTGCTGGCCGTTCCCATGTCGTGCTCTGTCACTGGATGAGACAGCGCACCCCCGCGTGCATGACGCGAATTTCACCCTCTAGTTCTCACGCGCCTCTCATCTGCACGTCTCCGAGCCGTCGCGCGCATGCGTCTGTGCAGGTCAGAGGCGTGCAGCGACGGCCGGGCGGGGACGTCAGGTTCACTCGGACGGCCGAGTCAGGCCTCGCCGACCTGAGCCTGGTACTCCGCAGCGGTCAGGAGGGGCCCGAGCTCGGTCACGTCGACCTTGACGAGCCATCCCTCGCCGTACGGGTCCGAGTTCACGAGCGCCGGGTCGTCGACGGCGGTCTGGTTGACCTCGACGACGGTGCCCGTGACGGGGGAGAACAGCTCGGAGACGGACTTCGTCGACTCGATCTCGCCGATCACCGCACCGGCGGTCACCTCGTCGCCGACGGCGGGGAGCTCGAGGTAGACGATGTCGCCGAGCGCGTCCTGCGCGGTGTCGGTGATGCCGACGGTCACCAGGGACTCACCGCCGACCCACTCGTGCTCGACGGTGTACTGCAGGTTCTCCGGGAACTGCGCCATGGGGGTTCTCCTCGGGACGGTCGGTGGAGCGGCGGGAACGGCGTACGGGTCAGGTCGGGTCGAGCAGGTCAGCCCTTGTCGGGACGACGGTAGAAGGGAAGAGCCACCACGCGCACCGGCTCACGGCGCCCGCGCACGTCCACGGCGAGCTCCGTGCCGACGCGGCTGAGCTCCGGCGTCACGTACGCCATCGCGACCGGGTAGCCGAGCGTCGGTGACGGCGCCCCCGAGGTGACGTGCCCGACCTCCGGCGCGTCGGTGGCCGTGCCGGCCATGACCGGGTATCCGTGCCGTGCGGCCCGACGACCGAGCCCCTGCAGCCCGACGAGCACGCGCGCCGGCTCCGAGCCGTGCCGGGCCTCCAGCGCGGCGCGCCCGACGAAGGGCACCGGGGCGCCGTCGGACCCGGTCTTGTCGAGGCGGACGACCCGGCCGAGACCGGCGTCGTACGGCGTGGTCGTGCGGTCCAGCTCGTTGCCGTACAGCGGCATGCCGGCCTCGAGCCGCAGGCTGTCGCGTGCGGAGAGCCCGGCGGGGATCAGACCCGACGGGGCGCCCGCGACGAGGAGGTCGCGCCACAGCGCCGGTGCGTGCTCGGCCGGGACGAACAGCTCGAAGCCGTCCTCACCGGTGTACCCGGTGCGCGCGACGAGCGCCGGGATCTCCGAGACCGTCGCGTTGGTCGAGGCGTAGTACTTGAGCGCGGTCACGGCGCCGACGTCGCGCGGCTCGGTCACGGAGACGACGATCGCCTCGGCCGCAGGGCCCTGCACCGCGATGAGGGCGGTCGTGAGCGACGCATCCGTCAGTGTCACGTCGAAGCCCGCGAACCGCTCCTGGAGCGCCGGCACCACGACGCCGACGTTCGACGCGTTCGCGACGATCATGTAGCGCTCGTCCGCCAGACGGTAGATCACGAGGTCGTCGATGACGCCGCCGTGCTCCTCGCAGATCATCGTGTATCGCGCCCGGCCGACGGCGAGGGCCGTGAGATTCCCGACGAGCGCGTAGTCGAGCGCTGCGGCCGCCTGCGGGCCCTCGACCTCGATCTCGCCCATGTGCGAGAGGTCGAAGAGTCCCGCCGCGGTACGGACCGCCTGGTGCTCGGCGAGGTCACCCGTGTAGCGCAGGGGCATCTCCCAACCCGCGAACGGGGTGAGCGTGGCCCCCAGGGCGACGTGCTCGTCGTGCAGCGGGGACCGCCGGGTCTGGGCGACGGCGGTGACGTCGGTCGTGTCGGTCATGGTCGCATCCGTCCGGAGAAGGGCTGGGGCGTGGGCAGGCTCGAGAGGTCGGTCACGCGGTCGGGGTTGGCGACCGGCGCGGCGAGGATCGTGGCGTCGGGGGTCGACGGCAGGGC
>DATKTF010000101.1:0-5087 GCA_035531255.1 Cellulomonadaceae bacterium | reverse complement strand
GTGGCTGGTGCTCGGCTTGCTTCGCAGCGGCGTTCGCCTTCCCGTGGAGCTCCCAGTGGAGGGTCCGGGCTGCGTCGACAGCTGATCGCACCGTTGCGCGATGGAGAACATCGGCGTCGTCCGCTCGGCCTCGTCGACTTCGTCGCCGTCGACGGGCACAGAGGGGACCGCCGGCGCTAGCGGATCAGTCCGTGCGTCGGCATGCTGGCGTCATAGAACCGGTAGCCCGATCGGCCGTTGGCCTTGGCCTGGTACATCGCGACGTCCGCGTTCTTGATGAGGGTGTCGGCATCGATCCCGTCGCCCGGGTACAGGGCGATCCCGATGCTCGCGCTCACGTCGATGGCACTTCCGTCCATCTCGCGGATCGCCGCGGTGGCGTCGAGCAGGCGCTGCGCGATCATTGGGGCTCCAACCTCGGGCGCGGCCTCGGACAGCAGGACCACGAACTCGTCGCCGCCCAGCCGAGCGATCGTGTCGCTGGGCCGCAGCGCCGGTTGCAGACGCGGGCCGATCAGGGCCAGCAGCAGGTCACCGTGGTGATGCCCGAGGGTGTCGTTGATCTCCTTGAACCGGTCGAGGTCCAGGAGCAGCAGCGCGACGTGGTCGTCGTGTCGTCGGGCGGTCGCGAGGGCCTTGGTCGCCTGGTCTCGGAGGAGGCTACGGTTCGCGAGCCCGGTGAGGGTGTCGTGCAGCGCGAGGTCACGGTTCACCGCGGACTGGTGACGGATGCGTCGGCTCGCGGTCGCGACGACCCGGAACAGCGCGAGGTACAGCACCAGGAGCCCACCGGCGAGCCAGCCGTACACCATCGCCGTGTCGTGACGGATCGCCGCCTCCGTCTGCACGTAGTCCTGCGTGATCTCGACGACGACACCCGGCGTCGAGGCCCCGCCGATCGAGAGCGGCATGTCCACGAACATGACCTGCTCGCCCGCATGCTGCCGGACGTCGTACGCGTCGCTCCGCACCCGGCTCACATCGGCCATCCCGGAGACCGTCTCACCAGCCAGCGCCTTCGTCGCCGACGCAGGGAGCACCTCGCGCGTCCCGATCTCGCCACGCGCAGTGGAGAACACGACCGTGCCGTCCGCGAGCCAGGCCGTCGCGGAGAGCACCTGCTGCCGCACGACGGGATCCCCCGTGAGCTGCTCGGACAACGAGAGCTGGTGGGGCGTGGCGACGGAGCCCGTGGACGGGCTCTGCAAGTCCGGGGTGAAGAACGTGCGCCGCACGAGCTGGAGGTAGACCTCCGCGGAGGCGCGCGCGTTCGCCTGTGCCCGCTCGGCGATCAGCGAGTGAAGCTGCTGGCCGATCACCAGACCGAGGACGGCGACGATCACGAGCGACAGGCTGCCGAACTGCACCAGGAGGGAGGGTCGCGCAGTCGGACGGCGACGCATCCACGCGGGGCGCGGAACGGTCATTCCCCCTCCATCGGTCGTGGCGGCCGGTCCGGTCTGTCCTGATCCGCCCCGGTCGATCATCCTGTCACTGCTGGGCGGCATCCCCGGTGCGCGGCCCGCCGTCCGCGCGGCGCTCGCTCTCCTGGCGGATCACGACGCGGCGGATCTTGCCCGAGATCGTCGTCGGCATCCGCTCGACGAACTCGATCACCCGGGGGTACTTGTACGGCGCCGTCCGGTGCTTGACGAACGACTGGATGTCCTTCGCGAGCGCGTCCGTCGGCTCGACGCCGGGGGCCAGCACGATCGTCGCCTTGACGACGGTGCCCCGGACCTCGTCGGGTGCACCGGTGATCGCGCACTCGATCACCGCGGGGTGGGCCATGACGACGCTCTCGACCTCGAACGGGCCGACGCGGTACCCGGAGGTCTTGATCATGTCGTCGGTGCGGCCGACGTACCAGAAGTAGCCGTCCTCGTCCCGTCGGGCCAGGTCGTGCGTGTGGTAGTACCCGTCGTGCCAGACGGACCGAGTGGTCTCCAGGTCGTTGTCGTACCCGAGGAACAGCCCGATCGGACGGGTGCCGTCGGGCAGCCGGAGACAGATCTCGCCGTCCTCGCCGACGGCCGCCTCGGTGCCGTCCTCGGTGAGCAGGACGACGTCGTAGCCGGGCGACGGCGTGCCCATGGAGCCGGCCTTGGTCTCCTGCCAGTAGTTGGTCACGACCGCGAGGGTCATCTCGGTCTGTCCGTACCCCTCCTTCAGGTCGAGGCCGGTCTTCTCCCGGAACGTCTCGTACACGACGGGGTTCATGGCCTCACCCGCGATCGTGCAGTGCTGCAGCGCCGAGAGGTCGTAGGCCGCGAGGTCGTGGGTGATGAGGAACCGGTACACGGTCGGCGCCGCGCAGAAGGTCGTGACGCGTGCGTCCTGCAGGTGCTCGAGCAGGCGGACCGGGTCGAACCGGTCGAAGTCGTAGACGTCGACGCACGTCTCCATGAGCCACTGGCCGTAGAGCTTGCCCCACACGGACTTGGCCCACCCGGTCTCCGAGACCGTCAGGTGCAACCCGTCCGGGTCGACCTTGTGCCAGTACTTGGCCGTCGGGATGTGCGCGATCGGGTACGAGAAGTCGTGGACGACCATCTTCGGCTGCGCCGTGGTGCCCGACGTGAAATACAGCAGCATCGGGTCCTCGACCGCGGGCAGCTCGGCGCCACCGGGGCGGACGAACACCGGCGCCGCCGCCATGCCGTCGTCGAGGTCGGCCCAGCCGTCGCGCGCGCCACGCACGCCGATCTTCACGAGCGGGCGACCGAGCTCCTGCTCGGCCGCCTCGACCTCCGCGGCGACGTCCCCCTCGAGCGTGCAGACGACCGCGGTGATGTTCGCCTCCGCGACGCGGAACACCAGGTCGTACTTCAGGAGCTGGTTGGTGGCCGGCACCGCGACGGCGCCGATCTTGTGCAGCCCGGTGATCGCCCACCAGAACTGCGCGTGCCTCTTGAGGATGAGCAGCACACGGTCACCCTTGCGGATGCCCCGGGACCGGAAGTACGACGCCGCCTGGTCGCTGAGGCGGCTCATCTCACCGAAGGTGTAGGTGCGTTGCTCGCCGTCGTCGTTGCACCAGCGCAGCGCCCGACGCTCGGGGCTCTTGGACCCGAGGCGGTCCACGACGTCGTACGCGAAGTTGAACCCGGGCGGGCAGCGGAGCGTGAACGAACGCGGGTGACCTGCCTCGTCGAGCTCCTCGGTCAGGTACCTCGCATGCATGGCGGCCATCGATCCTCGCCCTCTCGACGCGCGGACGCACGTCGCGGCGCCCCGAGCGACCCTAGCGCCAGCGGCACCACGGCTCACAGGACCTGGGGACCTGAGAACGCCGCGTCGTCCGCGCCGCGACGCCTCACGAACGCGCCGGGCTCCGCACCTCCTGCAGCGTGAGCGCCAGCCGCGGGCACAGGGCCACGGCGTCACGCGCATCCGCGACGAACGAGCTCGGGATCGGCACGTCCGACCCGTACCCGGCGGCCCGCGGGTAGCCCCACTCGTCACGGACCAGCAGCGGGCCGAGCAGCTCGGTGCACAGCCCGCGCCCGTCGCACGCGGTCCAGTCGATGTGCAAGGACTGCCGCGTCATGAGCGGGTCACCTCGCAGTACCCCGCGAGGTGGGCGCGGACGTCCGACTCGAAGGCCTCCAGGGTGCTCAGCACGAACCGCGCCGTGCCGTCGGGATGACTGCACGCCCCGCGCCCGGTGACGACGTCGGCGAGGCGCCGCACCTCGTCGGGCAGGCGTGCGCTGCCCCCGCCCGCGACCAGCCGGGCGAGGACCTCCGCCATCGCCGGCAGACCGTTGACGCACGGACCGCACTGGCGGGCCGACTGCCCGGCGAGGTAGCGGGCGATCCCCACCGAGGCCGCGAGCCCGCAGTGCTGCTCGCCGAGCGCCACGATGATCCCCGCACCCGGACGCGTGCCGTACGGCTCGAGCTCGCGGCGCGACAGCCGCACCCACAGGTCCGACGCCGGCACCCACGCACCGTGGTACCCGCCGACGAGGACGGCACGCAGCCGCGAGGTGTCGAGGCCGACCGCGCCGAGCGCCTCGTCGAGGGGAAGCCCGCCCGTCGCCTCGATGACCTTCCGGTCGACGCCGTCACCGCTGACCGTGAGCAGGCGCGTGCCAGGAGAGTCGTCGGTACCGACCGAACGGAACCAGGCCGCACCGAACCGCGCCACGAGGGCGACGTGCGCGAGCGTCTCGACGTTGCTCACGACCGTCGGGCGGCCACCCAGTCCGGAGACCGCGAGCCGCACCCGCCGGTCGCGAGGGATCGCCGAGCCGGTCTCGATCGCGCTGACGACGGCCGACGCCTCGCCGGACACGAAGTAGTCGGGCGCCTCGTTCAGGATCACGCCACGGGCGTCGGTCCTCTCGGCGATCGCGCGCCGCACCGACGCGAGCTGCACCGGTCCGCTGTACAGGTGGACCTCCCGCGCACCGGTCACCGCTGCGGCGAGCAGGAGGCCGTCGAGCACGAGGTGCGGCGCGTGCCGCAGCAGGATCTCGTCCTTCGCGCTCATCGGTTCGCCCTCGGCACCGTTCGCGATCACGACCGGCGCGGAGTACGCCGTCGGACCGGCCGAGGTCCGAGCGGCGACGAGCTTGCGCCAGGTCGCGAACCCTGCTCCGCCGCGACCGTCGAGACCGGACGCCTCCAGCTCTCCGAGGAGGTGCCCGGGCGCGATGCCGAGCGGTGCGGGTCCGAACCGCGCGAGGTGGCTCACCAGGTCCGGGGCGCCGGCGGCGAACAGCCGGTTCACCCCCGTCGGAGGCACGACCGCCGCTCGCGGGATGGTCATCTCCACGGTGCTCATCGACGTGCCTCCTCGAACCGGGTGTGCTGGTACTCGATGAACGTCGCTGACGCCCGCCAGGCGAGGGAGACCAGCACGGACCCCACGCACAGCACCAGGAGCAGGACGAGCCAGGACTTCCCGACGTCGCTGCCGTCCCCGAGGGTGTGCAGGACGGCCACGGGCCACATCGCGTAGCTGAACCAGTGGACGAACCGGAAGGCCCGTTGCCCGATGCGTTGGCGCAGCAGCCCGGTGATCACCAGCGCGAGTACCAGATCGAACGCGAACGTGCCGAGCCCGAGCCAGAACGGCTT
>DATKTF010000100.1:0-4946 GCA_035531255.1 Cellulomonadaceae bacterium | reverse complement strand
CGTTGCAGGACCCGCAGGCCGGCACGATGTTGTCGAGCGTGTAGCGCCCGCCGCGGGAGAGTGCCAGCACGCAGTCGCGTTGCAGCGGCCGGTCGCTCGCTCCGCAGTACGCGCAGCCACCCCAGGCCTCCTGGAGCGCCGCCCACTGCTCGTCGGTGAGGTCGTGGACGACGCGCGCCATCCGGCGCTTCCGCCTCCGGGCGGCACGCGCCCTGCGACTCCTGTCGACCGCCACCGTTCCAGCGTAGGAGCCCACCCGGAGCCGGAGCGGTCCGCCTCGCCGTGATCAGCCTCGGTGCGGTGGTCTGCGCCGCACGTCGCGTCGTTCGCTCGGCTCGACATCGGGCGAACGACGCGACGGCTACAGGGTCGCCGCCACCGTCGAGCTCGCCGCTTCCGCGATGGTCACCTCGTCGCTGGCGACCGCCATCGTGTCGGCCTGGATCTGCTGCTGGCTGGCGCTCGCCTTGATGTCGGCCGCGAGCTGCTTCTGGTCGCGGACGAGCTGCGCCTTCGCTGTCGTGTCGTCGATCGACGCCGCAGAAGCAGACGCAGACGCAGACGCAGACGACGCAATCGGGCTGATGGACATCGGACACACTCTCCCGTGGTGGAACCATCGGGTGCCGGGCGACCCCCTCCGCAGTCCCATCGGCGCCGTCGTGCTCGGCGGAAGACGTTGGCGCCTGTGGAACGGCTGTGTCCTCGCGCGGCGCGTCAGCCCGCGGAGGACGCGGGCACGATCGCCCCCGTCGGCCCTGAGCCCGGCTCGTCCTCACCCGACGCGCCGCCGGAGATCCATCGCCAGGTCTTCAGGATGCCGTCCGAGGTGCGACGTGCGGACGACCTGCTGCCGCGTCGACCGCACCCGGGACGGCTCGCAGCGGCGTCGGTCGCGCGGTCTACATTGAGCACGGGCCGGCCACCGTGGTCGAGCGGGCCCGGGTCGGGATCGGGGAAGGGGGACGTGATCGCGTGCCGATCCACCCGTCCACCTGTCGGGACCCCGGTCGCCCGGACGGGCGCAACCACCCCGAGCCCGTCGCCCACGCGGATCGCGGACGCGAGAGCACTCCCCAGCCCCCCTGTGATCGGACCAACGGCCCAGTCATGTTTGTCACGGCGCCACTATCGTCGGTCCGTGTCACAAGGGGTCTTTTGGTGCCGAAGGGGTTGCGGTCTCGTCGATGGCGACGCGAACACGTGATCTTCCCGTCGAGGGCAGCGTTGCCCGCGGGTCCGTACCGTCCTGTTCTCACCACAGGGGTGTGCTGTGCGCGCACCCGGACGAGGAGTAGTTGATGCTCATCGGCATACCCAAGGAGACCCGCGAGGGTGAGCGGCTCGTCGCCGCGACTCCCAAGACGGTCACACAGCTTCGCAAGCTCGGTCACGAGGTCGTCGTGCAGACCGGCGCCGGACTCGGTGCCAGCCTCACCGACGCGGTCTACGAGGCGGCTGGCGCGACCATCGGCGACGCGCCGACCGTCTGGGGCGCGGACCTCGTCGCCGCGGTCAACCCGCCGTCCGACGCCGAGGTCGCGGCCCTGAGCGAGGGCGGCACCCTGGTCGCGATGCTCAACCCGCACGCTCGTGGCGACCTCGTCACCGCGCTCTCGGCGCGGAAGGTGACGGCGCTGGCGCTCGATGCCGTGCCACGCATCTCCCGCGCGCAAGCGCTCGACGTGCTCTCCACGATGTCGAACGTCGCGGGCTACCGCGCGGTGATCGAGGCCGCCGAGGAGTACGGCGGGATGTTCACCGGCCAGGTGACCGCGGCGGGCAAGACGAGCCCGGCGACCGTGTTCGTCATCGGGGCCGGGGTCGCCGGCCTCTCGTCGATCGGTGCGGCCGCGAGCCTCGGCGCGCAGGTGCGCGCGTTCGACGTGCGTCCCGAGGTCGGCGAGCAGATCGAGTCGATGGGCGCGACCTTCGTCCAGGCCGCCACCGCGCAGCAGGAGGTGTCGGCCGACGGGTACGCCCGCGAGCTCACTGCCGAGCAGGAGACGCTGACACAGGCCATGTATGCCGAGGAGTCCGCCAAGGCGGACATCGTCATCACGACCGCCCTGGTGCGGGGCTCGGCACCGCGGACGATCACGGCGGCCATGGTGGCAGGGATGAAGCCGGGTTCGGTGATCGTCGACCTCGCGGCCTCGGGTGGCGGCAACTGCGAGCTCACCGTCCCCGGCGAGAAGGTCGTCACCGACAACGGGGTGGTGATCATCGGCTACACCGATCTCACCAGCCGGATGCCGCAGCACACGTCGCAGCTGTTCGGCACCAACATCGTCAACCTCATGACGCTGCTCACCCCGGCCAAGGACGGGGTGTTCGTGCTGGACCTGGAGGACCAGGTGCAGCGCGGCATGACCGTGACGAGCGGCGGCGAGATCCTCTGGCCACCACCCCCGATCCAGGTGTCGGCCGCAGCGCCTGCACCCGCCGCGGTCGTCCCCGCGGTCGACCCCGTGGAGAAGGCCCGCCTCGACGCCGAGGAGGCCAAGCGCAGGTCGATGCGGCGCATGGTGTGGACCGGTCTGGGGGTCGTGCTGGTGACCCTGGCGATGACGTACTCACCGACGGTGTTCCAGACGAGCTTCACGGTGTTCGCGCTCGCGGTGTTCATCGGGTACTACGTGATCTCCAACGTGTCGCACTCGCTGCACACCCCACTCATGTCCCAGACCAACGCGATCTCCGGGATCATCCTGGTCGGCGCGCTCCTCCAACTCGGTTCCGACAACCTGGTGGCGACCGTGATCGCGTTCGTCGCCGCGTCGGTCGCCAGCATCAACATCTTCGGTGGCTTCCTGGTCACGTACCGGATGCTCGGCATGTTCCGGAAGGACGCCTGATGCTCACGTCGCTCGTTCAAGGCGTCTACCTGATCGCCGCCGTCCTCTTCATCCTGTCGCTCGCCGGGCTGTCCAAGCCGAGCTCCGCCCGGCAGGGAAACATCATCGGCATGGTCGGCATGGGCCTCGCACTCGTCGCGACCGTCGTGTTGGCGCTGGACCGTAGCCAGCGACCGATCGTCGTCACCCTGATCCTCGTCGTGCTCGTGTTCGCGATCGGCGCCTCGATCGGCATCTGGCGGGCGCGGACCGTCGAGATGACGCAGATGCCCGAGCTGATCGCCATGCTGCACAGCTTCGTCGGTGCCGCGGCCGTGCTCGTCGGCTACAACTCGTTCATCACCGAACCCGCCGAGTCGGTCCACCAGATCGAGGTCTTCCTCGGCGTGCTCATCGGTGCCATCACCTTCACCGGCTCGATCGTCGCGTACCTCAAGCTCTCCGCGAAGATCAAGAGCGCGCCGCTCATGCTGCCGGGTCGCAACATGCTCAACCTCGGGGCCCTCATCGTGTCCGCAGGGCTGATGGCGTGGTTCCTCGCGACCAACTCCGTCATCCCGCTGGCGGCCATGACCGTGATCGCGCTGCTGGTCGGCTGGCACCTGGTGGCGTCGATCGGCGGCGGGGACATGCCCGTCGTCGTGTCGATGCTGAACTCGTACTCCGGGTGGGCGGCCGCCGCCGCGGGCTTCATGCTCAACAACAACCTGCTCATCGTCACCGGCGCCCTCGTCGGCTCCTCCGGTGCGATCCTGTCCTACATCATGTGCCGGGCGATGAACCGGTCGTTCATCAGCGTGATCCTCGGCGGCTTCGGCGTGGAGGGCGGCACCGTCGCGGCGGGCGACGTGGACTACGGGGAGCACCGCGAGATCCTCGCCCCCGAGGTGGCCGAGCTGCTCAAGGACGCACGATCCGTGATCATCACCCCCGGCTACGGCATGGCCGTCGCCAAGGCGCAGTACCCGGTCGCGGACCTCACGGCCCGGCTCCGGCACGCAGGGATCACGGTCCGGTTCGGCGTCCACCCGGTCGCCGGGCGGCTTCCCGGTCACATGAACGTGCTGCTGGCCGAGGCCAAGGTGCCGTACGACATCGTCCTGGAGATGGACGAGATCAACGGCGACTTCCCGTCGACCGACGTCGTGCTCGTCATCGGTGCGAACGACACCGTGAACCCGGCGGCGCTCGAGGACCCGAGCTCGCCGATCGCGGGGATGCCCGTGCTCGAGGTCTGGAAGGCCAAGCAGGTCATCGTGTTCAAGCGCTCGATGGCGACGGGGTACGCCGGGGTGCAGAACCCGCTGTTCTTCCGCGAGAACACGGCGATGCTGTTCGGTGACGCGAAGGTGCAGGTCGAGGCGATCCTGGCGGCGCTGTAACGGACGTCGCGCCCGATCGTCGAGGACGCCTGAGGGCGCCGGTGTCATGACACCGGCGCCCTCAGGCGTGGTGGCCGTTACCGTGGGACCGACGGTCACGACGGAGAGGTGGGACGCGATGGACGTGGCAGAGCTCCTGGCAGACGGTTTCGGGCGGGTGCGCGGGGTCGTGCACCGCGTGGTCGAGGGACTGACCCCTGAGCAGCTCGCCTACCGGGTCGACGACGACGCCAACTCGATCGCCTGGCTCGTGTGGCACCTGACGCGCGTCCAGGACGACCACGTGGCCGACGCGTTCGGCGTCAAGCAGGTCTGGACCTCGCAGGGCTGGGCCGAACGCTTCGCGCTGCCGTTCCCGGCGTCCGACACGGGCTACGGGCACGGGTCGCAGGACGTCGCCGCGGTCACGGTGACCTCCGGCGAGCTGCTCGTCGAGTACCACGATGCCGTGCACGCACAGACGGTCGCCCAGCTGGCCGGGCTCGCGCCGGCGGATCTCGACCGCATCGTCGACGAGTCCTGGGACCCGCCGGTGAGCCTGGGGGTGCGACTGGTCAGCGTCACGGCCGACGACCTCCAGCACGCGGGGCAGGCGGCGTACGTCCGCGGCATGCTCTCCCGTCGCAGCGACTGAGCTCCACCTGCTCGGGGGCACCTCGCACGGACGCCCTCGCAGCGCCTTCCGGTCCATCGGGTCGGACGACGA
>DATKTF010000099.1:0-3000 GCA_035531255.1 Cellulomonadaceae bacterium | reverse complement strand
CGCCGGTCCCGCACCACCGAAGAACGGGTCGGGAACCGTGCGACCCGGCTCGTCGAAGAAGACCCCGACGTCGGCGGCCCGGAACGTCTCCTCGCAGCCCATCCGGGTGGCCACCCGCAGCATGAGGGCGTCCGCGGGTGTCGTGGACGGGTTCGTGACAACCCCCAGCATCCGTCGAGCCTGCTCGTAGTGCGGGGACAGCTCCGCCTCCCAGTCCGTGAGCTGCGCCCATTGCGGATCCGCGAAGAACGGCGCCAAGGGCCGGTACAACGTGTTGGCGTAGACCAGCGATCCGCCGCCCACCCCGGCGCCGGCGAGGATCAGCGAGTCGCGCAGCACCTGGATCCGCTGGATGCCGTAGCAGCCGAGCGCCGGGGCCCACAGGAACGTCCTCAGGTGCCAGGACGTACGGAACTCCTCGTCGGCGAATCGCCGACCCGCCTCGAGGACCGCGACGCGGTAGCCCTTTTCCGTCAGGCGCAGGGCCGCGACCGAGCCACCGAACCCGGACCCGATGACCAGGACGTCGACGTCGTGGTCATCGGTGGCGTCAGCGTCCATGCGCGCATCGTGGCACGGCCGGGCCTGTTCCGGTCGGCAGCGCGACCGGAGGTCCTCAGACCACGGCTGCCGGGAGCACGCGCGGCCAGAGGTCCTCCTCCGGCGGCGACCACGTCGACGCGTCCGCCGGGACCTGCTCACCCGAGCGGATGTCCTTGACCTGGTCGGACGGGACCTGGTCGTCCGTCGTGGCCGGGAACCACACGAACGGGATGCCGCGTCGGTCGGCGTACTTGATCTGCTTGCCGAACTTCGCCGCAACCGGTGCCACCTCGACGGGGACACCACGGGCACGGAGGGCCGTCGCGACCCGGTCGCTGGCCGCGCGGGAGTCCTCGGAGGTCACCGCCACCACCACCGCGCTCGGGACCGCCCGGGTCGTCCGGACGAGCGGGACCGACAGCAGTCGAGAGACGAGCCGGGACACGCCGACGGACAGACCGACACCGGGGTAGGTGGTCGCACCGTCCGACGCGAGCGTGTCGTAGCGTCCGCCGGAGCAGATCGACCCCAGCTGCTCGTGGCCGACCAGGACCGTCTCGTAGACCGACCCCGTGTAGTAGTCGAGACCTCTGGCGATCTTCAGGTCCGCGACGATGACCCCGGGCGCGCGCTCGCTCGCGGCGCCGATCAGTGCGCCGAGCTCCGCGAGGCCCGTCGTCAGGAGCTCCGAGGTCGCCCCGTGCTGAACCGCAAGCGCGCGAACGCGCTCGACGACGGTCACGTCCTCCCCGTGCACGGACGCCAGCTCCAGCACGGCCGACGCCTGTGCGTCGCTCGCGCCGGCATCCACGACGAGCAGCCGGCCGACCGCTGCCGGCCCGATCTTGTCGAGCTTGTCGATCGACCGGAGGACCGCGTCGACGTCGGTGAGCCCGAGTCCCCGCGCGAAGCCTTCGACGACCTTGCGGTTGTTCACCAGGATGCGCACCGGCGGCATGCCGATGGGCGCGAGTGCAGCGAACGCCTCTGCCATGACGAGCGGCAGCTCGACCTCGAAGTGGTAGGGCAGCTCGCCGGCCCCCACGACGTCGATGTCCGCCTGCACGAACTCCCGGAAGCGACCGTCCTGGGGCCGCTCACCCCTCCAGACCTTCTGGATCTGGTACCGCTTGAACGGGAACGACAGGTGGCCGGCGTTCTCGAGCACGTAGCGCGCGAACGGCACGGTGAGGTCGAAGTGCAGCGCGAGCTGGCCCGCACGCTCGTCTGCCGTCCCGGCCTCCTCCTGGAGCCGGCGCAGCACGTAGACCTCCTTCGACGTCTCGCCCTTGCGCAGCAGCTGCTCGAGCGGCTCGACGGCGCGTGTCTCGATGCCGGCGAACCCGTGCAGCTCGAACGTGCGCCGGAGCGTCTCGACGATGTGGTGCTCCACGGCGCGCCCAGCGGGCAGCCACTCGGGGAATCCGGACAGAGGGGTGGGGCGGGCCATGGGCGTCATCCTGCCAGGAACGGGTTGGACCGACGTTCGGCTGCGAGGCTCGTCGCCGGACCGTGCCCGGGGAAGAGACGTGCGTCCGGCGCGACGAGGGGGACGACGTCGCGCAGCGTCCTGGCCATCGCCGCGCTGTCGCCGCCCGGCAGGTCGGTCCGCCCGATGGTCCCAGCGAACAGCACGTCGCCGGTCAGCGCGGCCGGACCGCTCGCAAGATCGACGAGGTAGAACGTCGAACCCTCGGTGTGCCCCGGTGCGTGCAGCGCACGCAGCCCGAGGCCGCCCAGACCGAGATCGCCCACCACACCCGGGCGTGACGCGAAGGTCACCACCCGCGTGGGCTCGCGATAGCTGCGCGGGTCGATCCCCATCCCGCGCAGCGCCTGCGACAACGGTCCGGATGCCGAACCGTCGGAGGCACCGAGGCCGAGCGTGCCGAACGGATCGGCGACCCGATAGGCATCGGCCTCGTGCAGCAGCAGCGGGACGTCGAGCTCGTCGCACACGGCGGCCGCATCCCAGGTGTGGTCCACGTGACCGTGCGTCGCGAGCACGGCGACCGCCTCGAGACCCTGCGCACGGACCAGGGTGACGACCTCCTGAGCGGTGCCGGCACCGGTGTCGACGATCACGCACGCGCCTCCGGGCGCCGAGAGCACGTAGCAGTTGGCCCCGAAAACCGGCGCGACAACGGTGCGGAGCGAGAGGGGAGAGGGCACACCCACACACTACCGAGGCTGTGCGGACGCCCGTGCGCCGGAAGCGTGACGTCATCGGTACCTCGGGAACCGGTGATCGGCGCGGTGTGCGGCTCGCGTTTGCCTAGACTGTGCTCGGTCCCGCGAGGGCCGTGCACGCGGCCCGTCGCTGACCGCCGCAGCCGTCGACGAGGAGGAGACCGGGTGTCCCCGAACAAGCGCGAGCGCGACTACGCGCGCCGCCGCTACGAGGAGTGGCAGCGCCGGCAGGCGGCCGCGCGCGCGCGCAAGCGTCGCCAGCAGGTC
>DATKTF010000098.1:0-4587 GCA_035531255.1 Cellulomonadaceae bacterium | reverse complement strand
GGTCCGGTCAGACCGGGGTTGTGGACGTCCACCAGCGCCGGGACCATCTGGCGGGTGCCCTTCGCGGGAGCGTTCACCCACTGCCGGCGCCACGGTGCGCGCAGCTCGGTCGGGAGCCACGGGAGGGTCTCGCCCACCAGTGCGGCAGCCTCGTCGGCCTCGATCGCGTCGGCGTTCGCACGGAGGTAGTCAGTCACGGCCTCGCGGCCGGCCTCGACGATGTCGTCCTTGTGGCGATCGAGGTAGGCGGTGAGCTGGGCGACCCGGCCCTTGGCGCCGAACAGGACCTCCTGCGCGACCGTGGGAGCCGGGATCCGTCCTGCGGGGTCACCCAGATACGTGCGCAGCAGATCCGCCTCGGGAAGCAGCATCTCGCTGAGCATGTGGCTCGTCGAGAACCCGTCCATCGCGTTGGTGACCGGGATCAGGGACAACGCGGAGGTGCGGTAGGAGATCGCCGCGAGGTCGGCCGCCTCCTGCGGGTTGGACCCGAAGAACACGGTGTACCCCGACGGCAGCAGCGCATAGACGTCGTCGTGCCCCGCCATCACGTTGAGTGAGTGCTTGGACACCACGCGGGCGGCGACCTGGAGGACGAAGCCACCGATCTTCTTGCCGACGGTCACGAAGTGCGACTCGAGCGCGTACAGGATGCCCTGGCTCGACGAGGCGTTCGAGACGAACTGCCCGCCGGTCAGAGCTGCGCCGAGCGCACCGCTCTGGGCGGAGTGCTCACCCTCGGCCTCGAAGAAGAACGGGTGCTTACCCCAGACGTTGAGGCTTCCCTCGGCCCGTGCGGCCTCGAAGAGCTCGGAGATCTCCGTGGACGGTGTGATCGGGTAACCGATCACGCCCCCGCACACGTGTCGCATGACATGAGCCACAGCGCCATTGCCGTTGATGACGGCGGGAACGCCGGGGAACCGCGGTTGCTGAGAGGTCATCGTGCCTGTCCCGAGGTGTGAGCGAATACCGGTCGACGGCAGAGGGTCAGCGGTGACCCGTCGCGGCGGCGGTGGCCGTCGTGGCGGTGGAGGTGCTTCAACGCGAACCCCAGGCCTTGTCCCGTCAGGCTAGGTCCGCATTTGACACTGCGTCTGGGACCTATCGGCCCCCCTCTGTGTGGCGTCGGATCACGCCGCGCAGAACTCGTGCGGGACTGTCGGCGTGTCGAGAGGCCGTGCGTCGATACACCAGTGCATAGGCGAGCGGATGCGCAGGTCCGAGCGGGGGCGCCGGCGTTCCTCAGCCCACATCGCCGACCGGCACGTCTAGGCTCAGAAGCCCGCGCGAGACGATCGGACGGAGACGCGTGACTGCCGCGCCAGCTGGATCCGCGCCCACGAACGACACCGCGAGCCGTCGCCGCCCGCTGCTGCACGTGATCCGCCCGTGGGTGGCACCCGCGTCGATCGCGCTCGCGCAGCTTGCCGTCATGGCGACGTACTCGCTGACCCGCTACAGCCAGTTCCTCACCGCCGGGCACGATCTCGGGATCTTCGACCAGGTCGTACGCGCCTACTCGCGCTTCCGTGCGCCGATCGCGCCGCTCAAGGGTGACGGGTTCAACATCCTGGGCGACCACTTCCACCCGATCGTCGCGTTGCTCGCGCCGCTGTACTGGGTCTGGGACGACCCGCGCATGCTGCTCCTCGCGCAGTCCGCGCTGCTGGCGGTCTCGACGCTCGTCGTCTGGCGATTCACGCGCCGGAAGCTGACGTCGGGTTGGGCCACGGTCCTGACCGTTGGCTATGCCCTGGGCTGGCCGCTCCAGGGCATGATCAACTTCGACTTCCATGAGGTCGCCTTCGCGATCCCGCTGCTCGCCTGGGCGGTCGACGCCCTGGATCGCCGATCGGACGGAGAGCTCGCCGCAGCGTCCGCGCTGCTGCTGCTCGTCCGCGAGGACATGGGTGCGCTCGTTGCCGTGCTCGGAGTCCTGCGCGCGCTTCGGCGGCCCCGACGCCTCGGTGTGGCGCTCGTGGCCGGGGGTGCGGCCTGTCTCGTCCTCGTCACGGGGGTGCTGATCCCGCACTTCTCCCGTACGGGCCACTACGCGTACTGGGACCTCCCCGGTCTCGGCCCCGATGCCGGCGCCGCGCTCCGCACCGCGGTCACCGATCCGGGGACGGTGCTGCGGCTCCTCGTGACCCCGGACCAGAAGTGGCACACGATGCTCTTCCTCGTCGTGCCGCTCCTCTTCCTGCCGCTGCTCTCCGCTCGAAGCCTCCTCGCGGTGCCGCTGCTCGCCGAACGCTTCCTGTCGGCACGCCCCGCGCTCTGGGGTACGAGCTTCCACTACAACGCTCCCGTCTGGATCATCCTGTTCCTGTCGACGATCGATGTCGTCGGTCGGCTGCACGGCTGGCGTCGTCGCGTGCTGGGATCGGCTCTCGCGGTCATCCTCGTTCTCGTGCCGGTTGCGTGGCTCGTCGTCGAACCGACCCAGGTCGAGTCCCTCCTGCCGTTGGCGCGCCTCGTCGACGGCAGCGCGTTCCAGACCACGGCACACATCCGAGATCAGTCCGCGATCGTCGCGCGGGTGCCGGCCGGCGTCTGCGTCGTCGCCGACGATCGGCTGGCCGCGCACCTCACGTCGAAGGACGTCGTCGCGACGTTCGGGCTGACGAGCCGCCCCCAGGACTTCTACGCGATCGACCTCTCGCAGCCGGTGCTGTCGGTCGAGCCGAACCAGAAGACGACGACCGATGCGCTCGATCTCGCCTTGAGCACCGGCTACCGGGTGGTCGCTCAGGCCGGAACGGTGATGCTGCTGCAGTCGCCCGACTACGCGGGCCCGACGGCCGCCTGTCGTCCATGAGCCTGGTCCCCCACCCCGGCCGTCGAGGATCCACCGCGGAGCAGCGGCACCTGGGTACTCCCGTCAGCCGGCCCCGCCCTACGCTGCTCCGAGGACTGACCGTGCGGTGTCAGCAGCGAAGATCCCAGCTGGAGGCTTCATGACGTCGTCCCACCTGCGCGGCCGGTACGTCCACATCCTGACCTTCTTCGCCGGGGTCATCGTGCGCTTCATCATGTGGGACATCGTCCTGCGTCGTATCGGGTTCCGCCGCTGGGCCAGCCGCACACGTGATGCCCGTCTCCGCGGAGAGGCGGCACGGTTCCGGGTGCTCGCGATCCGGATGGGCGGCGTCATGATCAAGGTCGGCCAGTTCCTCTCCTCGAGGCTCGACGTGCTTCCGCGCGAGGTGACCGATGAGCTCGCCAACCTCCAGGACGAGGTCCCCGCTGAGGACTTCCCGTCGATCGCGAGGCTCGCCGAGGCCGAGCTGGGTGCCACGCTCGCCGAGCTGTTCGACGCCGTCGACCCGGTGCCGTTGGCCGCCGCCTCGCTGGGGCAGGTGCATCGGGCCACACTCGGGCCGGAGCACGACGTCGGCTTCCGGGACGTCGTCATCAAGGTGCAACGGCCCGGCATCGCGGCGATCGTCGACACCGACCTGTCCGCGCTGAGCAGGGTCGGCGTCTGGCTGATGCGCTACCGTCCGATCCGCACCCATGCGGACGTCCCCGCACTTCTGCGCGAGTTCTCGGTCATCCTGCACGAGGAGATCGACTACGAGCACGAGGCCCAGAACGCCGAGACGTTCTACCAGAACTTCATCGACGACCCGAGCGTCCAGGTGCCGCGCATCGTGCGCGCGCTCAGCACGGGGCGCGTGCTCACCCTCGAGGACGTGTCGGCCGTCAAGATCACGGACTACGCCGCGATCACCGAGGCGGGGATCGACCGCGCGCAGGTGGCCGAACGGCTCGTCGCGGTGTACCTGAAGCAGATCTTCGAGGACGGGTTCGTCCACGCCGACCCGCACCCGGGCAACCTGTTCGTCACTCCGGTCCCCGGCGCTGGCGACGAACCCCCGGAATGGAGGCTGACCTTCGTCGACTTCGGCATGGTCGCACGCATCCCTGACACCGTCCGGAGCAGCCTTCGGGAGCTCTTGATCGCGGTCGGGACCCGGGACGCCGCCCGAGTCGTGAAGGCCTACCAGCTGCTCGACATGCTGCTTCCCGGCGCCGACCTCGCAGCGATCGAACGAGCGGAGGCGCACGTCTTCGACAAGTACTGGGGCCTGTCGATGAGCGAGCTGCGCAACATCGACCCGAAGGAGGTGCGGGAGTTCGCGCATCAGTACCGCGACCTGCTGCTCGACATGCCGTTCCAGGTCCCGCAGAACCTCATCTACGTCGTGCGGACCGTCGCCATCCTGTCCGGCATGTGCACCGGGCTCGACCCGGACGTCAACCTCTGGCAGCAGGTCGGCCCGTACGCACGTCGCCTCGTGCAGGACGAGGCCACGTCGGGTCTCGGCGGCTGGCTCGACGAGATCGGTGACGCGCTGCTGGCCCTGCTCGCCCTCCCCACTCAGGCGAGCCGTGCCCTCGCCCGGGTCGACGGGACCGGGATTCCGGTCCGGGACGAGCAGGTCGGGCGTTCCCTGCGTTCGCTGAACCGCGCGGTCGACCGGCTCAGCGCGAGTGTCATCGCCGCTGGTCTGCTCATCGCCGGCTCGGTGCTCGTCGCGGCGCGAGACACCGGCGTCGGGACGACGCTGTTCGCCCTGG
>DATKTF010000097.1:0-4015 GCA_035531255.1 Cellulomonadaceae bacterium | reverse complement strand
GAGCGTCCGGAGGCCGAGCGCCGACCCCATCACGTCCGCGAGCTGGTCCAGCACCCGGTGGTCCGGCATCGCGGTCGACGCGAGAGCCGCCGGGAACGGCCGACGCCGGCCTTCCCAGTTCATGAACGTCCCCGCCTTCTCGACGGGCGGGGCGACCGGCAGCACGACGTCGGCACGCTCGGTGACGGCAGACGCGCGCACCTCGAGCGACACGAGGAATCCGACGCTCTCCAGTGCAGCGACGGCACCAGCGGGGTCCGGCAGGTCGGCCGGGTCGACGCCACCGACCACGAGAGCACCGAGCGAGCCGTCACGAGCCGCCGCGAGGATCGCCGACGTGTCGCGACCGGGCTCGGACGGCAGTGCCGCGACGTCCCAGACCGTGGCGATGTCGACGCGCGCGGCCGAGTCCGCGACGGGCCGACCACCGGGGAGCAGCCCCGGCAGCAGCCCCATCTCGACGCCACCGCGCTCGCCCGCACGCCGAGGGATCCAGGCCAGCCGGGCGCCCGTGCGCCCGACGAGCCGCAGCACGGCCGAGAGCCCACCGGGCACGGACGCGAGACGCTCGCCCACGAGCACCACGGCGCCCGGTGCCGCGAGCGCGGCAGCGGCAGCCGTGAGCGTGTCGTCGGCCGCACCGCCCACGATCGCGTCGAGGACCTCGGCCTCGGTGCCGGGTGCGGCGGGCAGCAGCGTGCCGCTCATCCGCTCGAGGCCCCGCGAGGCGAAGGCGGCGATCGAGAGCACGCGGGTCCGCCTCGCGAGCACTCCCTTACGGAGGCGCAGGAAGGTGACCCCGGCCTCCTCCTCGGCCTCGAGACCCACCAGCAGGACCGCCGGCGCGTGCTCGAGGTCATGGAACGTGACGCCCATCACGTCCCCGGCGACGGTGCTGCCGAGGAACGCGTCCTCCTCGACCGAGTGCGGGCGCGCGCGCATGTCGACGTCGTTGGTGCCGAGCGCGACGCGGGCGAACTTCGCGTACGCGTACGCGTCCTCGATCGTGAGACGACCCCCGGGAAGGACTCCGACTCCCGGGCCTCCCCCGGCGACCGACGCCGCGTGGAGACCCTCGGCCGCCACCTCCAGCGCCTCGACCCAGCTCGCGGGCCGGAGCTCGCCGCGGGTGCCGTCCGGGGCGACGTCACGCACCAGCGGACCCGTCAGGCGGTCCGGTGCCGACTGCCACGTGAAGGCGAATCGGTCCTTGTCGGTGATCCACTCCTCGTTGACGACCGGGTCGTCGCCGGCGAGGCGTCGCAGCACGACACCACGGCGGTGGTCGATGCGGATCGCCGAGCCGCTCGCGTCGTGCTCGGAGACCCCGGGGGTCGAGACCAGGTCGAAGGGGCGCGACCGGAACCGGTACGCCGCGCTCGTCAGGGCCCCGACCGGGCAGATCTGCACCGTGTTGCCGGAGAAGTAGGAGGCGAACGGATGACCCGACTCGTCCTCGCTCGCGGGTCCGGCAGGCTGCTCGGCACCGACGTAGCCGAGGACGTCCGGGGCGAAGGTGCCGATCTGCTGCTGTGCTCCGCGCTTCTGGAGGTCGATGAACGGGTCTCCGGCGATCTGCTTGGAGAACCGGGTGCAGCGCTGGCACAGCACGCACCGCTCGCGGTCGAGCAGGATCTGCGTCGAGATCGAGATCGGCTTCGGGAACGTCCGCTTGATGTCGACGAAGCGGCTGGTCGCGCGACCGTTGCTCATGGCCTGGTTCTGCAGGGGGCACTCGCCGCCCTTGTCGCACACCGGGCAGTCGAGCGGGTGGTTGATGAGCAGCATCTCCATGATGCCGTGCTGCGCCTTGTCGGCCACGGCCGAGCTGCGCTGCGTCTTCACGACCATGCCCGGCGCGACGGTCATGGTGCACGACGCCTGCGGCTTGGGCATCGGACGGAGCGACCCGTCCGGACCCGGCATCGCGACCTCGACGAGGCACTGCCGGCACGCGCCCGCGGGCTCGAGCAGCGGGTGGTCGCAGAAGCGCGGGATCTGGATGCCGACCTGCTCGGCCGCGCGGATCACGAGCGTGCCCTTCGGCACCGAGACCTCGAGCTCGTCGAGAGTGAACGTCACGAGGTCGGCCGGTGGCGTCACCGCCGACCCGCCTGCGCCCGGCGCGGCGCCGGGCTGCTGCTTCGGCGTCGTGATGGTCATGCGTGCACCGTCCCTGCCATGCGGTCCGCCTGGTGGCGTGGGGTGTAGTCGAACAACGACGTGCGCTCCGGCGGGAACAGCACCGACGCCGGGGTGTGGAGTCCGGCCTCGAACTCCTCGCGGAAGTACTGGATCGCCGAGGTCACCGGCGACGTGGCACCGTCGCCGAGCGCGCAGAACGCCTTGCCGAGGATGTTGTCGCAGGTGTCCAGCAGCAGGTCGATGTCGTCGGGGGTGCCGGTTCCGTGCTCGAGCCGGGTCAGCACCTGCTTCATCCAGTAGGTGCCCTCGCGGCACGGTGTGCACTTGCCGCAGGACTCGTGCGCGTAGAAGTCGGTCCACCGCGCGACGCACCGCACCACCGACGTCGTCTCGTCGAAGATCTGCAGCGCACGGGTGCCGAGCATCGAGCCCGCGGCTCCCACGGACTCGTAGTCCAGCGGGACGTCGAGGTGCGCGGCGGTGAAGATCGGTGTCGACGACCCGCCCGGCGTCCAGAACTTCAGCTCGTGGCCGGCCCGGACGCCACCTGCCATCTCGAGCAGCTCGCGCAGGGTGATGCCCAGCGGCGCCTCGTACTGACCGGGCCGCGCGACGTGCCCCGAGAGCGAGAAGAGCCCGTGGCCGGAGGACTTCTCGGTCCCCATGGAGCGGAACCACTCGACGCCGCGGGTGACGATCGCCGGGACGGACGCGATCGACTCGACGTTGTTCACGACGGTCGGGCGCGCGTAGAGACCGGCCACGGCCGGGAACGGGGGCTTGAGCCGCGGCTGGCCGCGCAACCCCTCGAGGGAGTCGAGCAGCGCCGTCTCCTCGCCACAGATGTACGCGCCTGCGCCGGCGTGCACCGTCACCTCGAGGTCGTACCCCGTGCCGAGGATGTTGGTGCCGAGGTAGCCGGCCGCGTACGCCTCCTCGACGGCCGCGAGCAGGCGTCGGTACACGTGCAGCACCTCACCGCGCACGTAGATGAACGCGTGGTGGCAGCCGATCGCGTAGGACGTGATCACCACGCCCTCGATCAGGAGCTGCGGGCTCGCGAGCATGAGCGGGACGTCCTTGCAGGTCCCCGGCTCGGACTCGTCCGCGTTGACCACCAGGTAGCGCGGTCCGCCGTCCGGGGCGGGCAGGAAGCTCCACTTCAGACCGGTCGGGAACCCGGCGCCGCCACGTCCGCGCAGCCCGGAGTCCTTGACGACGCCGACGATCTCGGCCGGGTCCCGCGTGACCGCGGCGCGCAGTCCGGCGTATCCCCCGGTCGCCTCGTACGCGGCGAGCGTCCACGAGCGCTCGGCGTCCCAGTGGGCGCTGAGGACGGGGGTGAGTGTCGTCGCCATCAGGACTCCTTCGCCTTCGTCGTCCTGGTCGAGGGCCGCTTCGCCTTGGCGACCGTCGGGGCGGTGTCACCCGGGGCGACCCACGCGTGCTCATGAGCGACCTCGAGACCGGCGAGCGTCGCGGCACCCGCACCGACCCCCTCGTCGGCCCGTCCGTCCGAGAACCCGGCGAGCACCCGCGACATCGCCTTGAACGAGCAGACGCTCGACGCGCCGCGCGTCGGGGCGACCTTCTCACCCGCGCGCAGCCGGTCGACCGTCTCGACCGCGCTCGTCGGCGTCTGGTTGTCGAAGAACTCCCAGTTGACCATCATCACCGGCGCGTAGTCGCACGCCGCGTTGCACTCGACCCGCTCGAGCGTGATCGCGCCGTCCTCGGTGGTCTCGTCGTGGTCGATCCCGAGGTGGTCGCTGAGCTCCTCGTAGATCGCGTCGCCGCCCATGACCGCGCAGAGCGTGTTGGTGCACACGCCGACCGTGTACTCGCCGTTGGGGTGACGCTTGTACTGCGA